>NZ_JACAPW010000019.1:0-106864 GCF_013385495.1 Pseudomonas sp. F8002
CATTCTGGATGAACGCGGCGCTCTCAGGTTTTTCGCGAGCAAGCCCGCTCCCACAGAAAAGCAGGAGTGCGGGCATGCCGAGCCTAGGCGAGGCACCGAGTGGTGGGGCAAAGACCTTTTGGTTACTTTTGGCTGGGCCGGCATTCCGGGCGTTTGCCAAAAGTGACCCGCTGTAAGAGCGGAACCATAAGTCGCCGTTACCTAAATAACGGATATGTACACCGAATCAAACAGCCGCCAAAGAAGGCTCCAACTGCCGCTGAGCCAACCAAATCTCCTCCTGCAACCACTGCGCAAACACCTGCAACTGCGGCGTATCCGTCTGCTCCGGTCGGGTCACCAGCCAATACGACTGATGCCCCTCCACATGCACATTCAGCACCTGCGTCAACTGCCCACTGGCCAACTCCGAAGCGACCATATGCCAATCCGCAATGGTAATCCCCAACCCATCGATCGCCGCCCGAATCGCCAAATCCAGCAAGTCAAACTCATACCCCCCCTCGATATCAACCCCACTGATCCGCGCCGCATCCAGCCAATGCTTCCACGTCAGATACCGCTGATCCTCCCGCGCCAGCACATGCAGCAACGTCATGCGATTCAGATCAATCCCGTCACTCCACTCCCGGGCATACAACGACGGCGCACACACCGCGATATGCCGCTCCTGAATCAACAACGAGCTGTCCAACCCATCCCATTCCCCATCGCCAAACCGAATCGCACAATCCAGCGTACTGGTCTCCGCCAGGCTGTCCTGCAACCGGGTGGTAATGCTCAGCTCCAACTCCGGATGCTGCTCGCGCAAGCGCCCCAACCGCGGCATCAACCAACGATTGGTAAACGTCGGCGGCGCATTGATGTGCAACCGATTGGCATGGGACTTCTGCTGGATACTGCGCACCGTCAACTCGATCTTGTCGAACGACTGATGCAACGCCCGCAGCAACACCCGCCCGGCACTGGTCAATTCCAGGTGATGGTGACGACGCTCCAGCAGGGCCTCGCCCAACTGTTCTTCAAGCTGGCGCACCTGGCGGCTGACCGCACTCTGCGTCACGTTCAACAACTCGGCGGCCCGGGTAAAACTGCCGGTACTGCCGGCGACTTCGAAAGCTTTGAGGGCGTTGAGACCGGGCATTTTGCGTTTCATGGACGACACTCGGGAGCACAGGGGAAATAACCTGCACAACATACCTTTTTGTATTGGGTCAGCGGTAGCACCCCAGCCTGACAAACAATTAATCGCCACAAACGCTGAAAGTGTCGTTTATCGCTACAGACCGTCGCTCACGAATAAATAGCCTGCGTATAACGCATGCACACTAAGACAATTAAGCATTGGTCGTCGCCAGACTATAAACGCTAGTCTGCCGATGTATTTCCTATAACTTCGCCCCTCTCTTTCGCGATTAACTTATCGAGTCATCGCCATGTCCAACGCACCCGTTTCATCCCGGCGAAGTATTGGCTTGCTGGCACTGGTGTTTACCGCCTGCAACGCCACCACCCACGGTTTCAGTGTGTTCCTGTATTCGGCGCTGTTGCCGCAGATTCGCCTGGCCTTTGAGCTCAGTTACAGCCAGGCCGCATTGATCGCCGCGCTGTTGCAGCTGTTCTACATGGGCGCCTCGATTGCCAGCGGCCTGGCGGCGGCGTGGATCAGCCCGCGCAATATGGTGCGCCTGACCATCGTCCTCAGCCCCGTCCTGCTGGCCCTGGCCGTCGCCACGCCGTGGGTGCTGCCGTTTGCCCTGTGCCTGGCACTGGTGTCGGCGTGCGCGGTGTCGAACTGGAACGCGATTTCGGCCCTCGCTCAAGAGGTGATCCCGACTACACATCGCAGCCGGGTGCTGGGGCTGGCGTCCTCGGGCTCAGCCTTTGCGCTGTGCTTGAACGGGCTGTTGATCGCGCTGTTGCAGGGGTTGTCGTTGCGCCAGTTCTGGCTGATCTGCGCCGGGTTGACGCTGGTTGTCACGCTGTTGACCCTGTGGGCACTGGCCCCGATCAAGCAACCGGCACCACGCGAGACCATGGCGCCGGCGCTGAACCAAGTGCTGCGCCAATGGCTGAAGTTGTGCGTGGCACAACCGGTGGCAATGCAGATCGTCTTGCTCAGCGCATTTATCGGCGCCATCAGCGGGCCGTTTCTGAATTTCCTGTCGGCGTTCGTCAGCGAGCAGCTACAGGCCAGCGCTTCCGTCACCGGCTCGATGTGGACGCTGATCGGGATCGGCGGTGTGATCGGCGGCTTGCTGCTGGGCACGCTGGCAGACCGTTGGGGTGCGTTACGGGTGATGGCCCTGAGTATCGGCGCGTTTGGTCTGAGCATGCTCGGCTTGCTCGGGCACCCGAGCCTGGTACTGAGCTGGCTGGCGGCCGGGCTGTTCGCGCTGTTCTATTTCCCGTGTTGGGGCTTGATGGCCGCCTACGTCGGTGCCCGGCTCAGCCCGGTGCACAGCCTGCAAGTGGTGAGCCTGAGCATGGTCAGCTACGGCCTGGCGAGTGCCACCGGCAATGCCTTGTGCGGCTGGCTGCTGCAAGTCACCGGCGAATTTGCGGTGGTGCACGGCTGGATCGCGGCCTGGGTGTTGGCCAGCCTGTTATTGCTCAAGCGCATGGCCCAGCGACACACCCGCGAAGCGCTGGCCGCCCAGATGCCCTGAGTGGCCCATTTGCCGACGCAGAATCTCCACCAGGGCATCCACTTCCGGCACCTGGCAACCGGCTGAACGCCAGAACATCAGGCGCGCCGGGGCAATCGGCGGGAAGCCCTGGCGCTCGTCCAGAATCTGCCAGTCGGGTGGCACCAGGCGCCGCGCCATCACGCCCACCGACAAGCCCTGCTCGATCGCAATCGCAATGCCGCGCGGGCTTTGGCTGGTGTAAACCACCTGCCACGAGCGCCCGGACTGGGCCAGCGCCTGCACGGCGTTCGCACGGAACGCGCAGCCCTCGGCGTACACCGCCAACGGCACCGACTGACGCCCCACGCAACTCCAGCTGGGCGCCGCGACCCACACCAACGGCTCGTCGCACAGGTATTCCCCGCTGTGCAAACCTGCGTGTTCCACCCCCAGCACCAGGTCCAGTTCGCCCCGTTGCAGGCGCCCCACCAGGGCCGTCGACATCTCGCAGCACACATCGGGCCGTACCTGGGCGAACTGCGCCTGGAAGTCCTTGAGCATCCCGCCCAGGCAATACTCGGCGTAGTCCTCGGGCATGCCGAGGTGGATACACACCTGTTGATTGGGCAATTGCGCGGCGCTGACGGCCTCGCTGTGCAGCTTGAGGATCTGCCGGGCGTAGATCAAAAAGGTTTCGCCACCGGGGGTCAGGCCCACCGAGCGGCTGGTACGGCGGATCAGTGGCGTGCCGACGATGTCTTCCAGGCGTTGCAGGCTCTGGCTGACGGTGGATTGGGTCTTGTGCAGGCGCTCGGCGGCCGCCGAAAACCCCTGGCACTCGATAATTGCCACAAACACTTTAAGCAGGGTGCCATCCAGTTCGCCCGACATAACTATCGCCCTCGCCGATGGATTCGATCACAACTTGTAATTTCCACTTTGCACCTCGTTCAGCAACTATCGGGTCAGCCAAAAAACACCAACTGATAGTTCCGGGAGTCTTGCATGAGCCTTCAACTTGCTGACGCTGAAGTGGGCGATATCAGCGACATTATTAATACCGAGCTGTATCCCATACATGATTCGGGCCATGTTCAATTACAGGCCCTGATCGAACACGCCCGGGCCGAACTGGCCGAAGACGGCTGCTGCCTGCTGAAGAACTTCCTGCGCCCCGCAGCGCTTGAGCAGGCGCGCCTGGAAGGTTTGGCGCTGTCGGGCAAGACGTTTTATTCGGTGCGCAAGGTCAACGCCTACTTCACCGAGGACGACACCTCCCTGCCCCACGATGACCCGCGCCGCACGTTCATGGAGCGCACCAGCGGCTTTGTGACCCGCGACATGATCGCCCCGGACGCGATCATCCACCGGCTGTACGTGTCGCCGATGATGAAATGCTTTATCGGTGCCTGCCTGAATGAGCCGGAAATCTTCGAGTACGCCGACCCGTTCGCCGGGCTGGTGATCAACGTGATGCCGGACGGCACCGAGCAGCCCTGGCACTTCGATACCAACGAATTCATCGTCAGCATGATGACCCAGAAGCCCGAGGCCGGCGGCCTGTTCGAGTACGCGCCGATGATTCGCTCGCGCACCCAGGAGAACCTCGGCGCCGTCGGCAAGGTGGTGCGTGGCGAAGACCGTTCGCGGGTGCAGGAACTGGAGCTGAATCCCGGCGATTTGCAGATATTCAAAGGGCGTTTTTCGGTGCACCGGGTGACCCGCGTGGAAGGCGCCACCGAGCGCAACACGGCGATCTTCGCCTACTCCGAAAAGCCCGGAATCATTGGCCGTGCCCAGCGCACCAAGCAGCTTTACGGACGCCTGTCCGAAGCCCATCTGCAAGCCGAACGCAACCTGGTCCGCAGCGACCAGTTGCTCGACTGATTCATACCTAAAAAACCTTGAAACCGTATTTGCCCTGCGAGGAACACCCCATGAGTCTGTCCGGCCCCAACCGCAACCCCGCTGACTGCGAACCTACCCATGACGAGATCCAGCAGATCCAGCTGGACCGTCTGCAACGGGTACGCAACGAGCTGAAAAAACGCGACTACGCCGCCTGCGTACTGTTCGACCCTACCCACATGCGCTACGCCACCGGCTCACGCAACATGCAGGTGTACTCGGCGCGCAACCCGGCCCGCTATGCGTTTATCCCGGCAGAAGGCCCGGTGGTGGTGTTCGAGTTCGGCGGCTGCCTGCACCTGGCCGAAACCCTCAACACCGTCGATGAAGTGCGCCCGGCCAAAGCCATCTCCTATTACTTCTGCGAAAGTTTCCTGGGCAATGTCACCGCCGACTGGGCCGCGGAAATCGATGAGCTGGTGCGCAAATGCGGCGGCGGCAAACGCATCGCCATTGAAAGCGCCACCTCCGCTGCGGCCTTCGAACTGCAAAAGCTCGGCTATCAGATATTTGATGCCCAGGAACCGCTGGAACGTGCGCGCTGCATCAAGGTGCCGAACGAACTCAAGATGATCCGCGCCAGCCTGCGTGCCACTGAAGCCGGGGTGCGCCTGATGGAAAGCAAACTCACCCCCGGCATCAGCGAGAACGAGCTGTGGTCGCACCTGCACCAGCACGTGATCGCCACCGACGGTGATTACGTCGAGACCCGCCTGCTGTCCTCCGGCCCACGCACCAACCCGTGGTTCCAGGAGTGCAGCACCCGGCCCATCGAAGCCGGCGACCTGGTAGCGCTGGACACTGACGTGGTCGGGCGTTTCGGCTACTACGCCGACTTCTCGCGGACCTTCCTGTGCGGTGAACAAGCCGCCACCGCCAAGCAGCAGGAGCTGTACAAACTGGCCTACGAGCAAGTGCAGACCAACATGGAAATGCTCAAGGCCGGGCGCAGTTTCAAGGAGTACGCGGAACTGGCCTGGAAGATTCCCGAGCATTACAAAAACAACCGTTACTTCGCCCTGGTGCACGGGGTTGGCATGACCGGTGAATACCCCTACGTGGTGCATCGCGAAGACATTGATGCCCTGGGCTACGACGGCGTGTTCGAAGCCGGCATGACCATCTGCGTGGAAAGCTATATCGGCCACGACGACGGCGGCGAAGGGGTCAAGCTCGAAGAGCAGATCTACATCCACGAACACGGCATCGAGTTGCTCTCCGACTACCCGTTCGACCCGCGCTTGTTGAGGTACTGATCGTTCCCACGCTCTGCGTGGGAATGCATCCCGTGACGCTCTGCGTCACCGTTTCGCAGAGGGGACGCGGAACGTCCGGGGCGGCATTCCCACGCAGAGCGTGGGAACGATCGGTCGGTGGGGAGCGACATGTAACATGCGTTTATAGAACGTTCCAACGCAGAATTTGTCGTTTGTCGATCTTTGCGCAAATGACAAAACTGCGGGCATCTCTAATAAAAACAACATGAGAGCTGCCCTATGTCCTGTCCCATTGCCACCCTCCCGACTTCGTTGCGCCTTGTTCTTCTGCCGGCTTCACAGCGGTCACGGTCACGCCTTCGCGGCGCTTGCCATTGACCCTTGCGGTTCAACAAAAAAACGCATATTCGCAAGTACCGGAGAGGCTTATGAAAGAGTTGACTACCCTGGACGGCGCCGCGCCGCATCCAGCCGTAAATGATCTGTGTGCCCAAGTGCAAAGCGGCGAAATCAACCGTCGCCAATTCCTGCGCACGGCCGCGCTGCTGGGCATCACCGTCGCCAGTGCCAGCACCTTTCTCGGTTCCGCACTGCTGGGCAATGACGCCCAGGCCGCCGAGCCACGCCAGGGCGGCAGCCTGCGGTTTGCCTGCGCGATCCAGGAAATCCAGGACCCGATGCTGATCACCTGGATCGAAGCCTCGAACCTGCTGCGCAACTCGGTGGAATACCTGACCTGGGTCGACGCCGACAACATCACCCACCCTTACCTCGCCGAGAGCTGGAGCCCGTCGGAAGACCTCGCCACGTGGACCTTCAACCTGCGCCAGAACGTGAAGTGGAGCAACGGCGACACCTTCAACGTCGACGACGTGCAGCACAATATCGAACGCTGGATCGCCGCCGATTCCAAGTCGGTGAACCGCACCGCGTTCCAGGACATCAAGGCCTTCGAAAAAGTCAGCGAGTTCCAGTTCCGCCTGGTGCTCAAGCGGCCGATCCTGGCGATCCCGGAGATGCTCAACGCCTTCACCTGCGCCATCGTGCACCGCAGCTTCAAGGCCGGTGACGACTGGGCGAAAAACCCGCTGGGCACCGGGCCGTTCAAGCTGGTTTCATTCGCCGTGAACAAGCAGGCGACCTTCGCCAAGCGCGCCGATTACTGGGGCAAACCAGCCAACCTTGACGAGTTGCGCTACATCGACATGGGCACCGACGTGTCCACCCACCTCGCCGCCCTGCAAGCCGGGCAAGTCGACGTGCTGTACCGCGTGACGGTGGCTGAACTGGACCTGGCCAAGCGCTTGCCCGGGGCCCAGTTGCTGACCTGCAAGTCGGCGCAAACCGTGGTGATGCGCATGGCCTGCGACCAGAAACCGTTCACCGACCTGCGCATCCGCAAGGCGGTGGTGCTGTGCGCCGATAACGCGCAGATGCTGAAGATCGCCTATCGCGGCATGGGCACCCTTGGCGAAGACCATCATGTGGCGCCTTCCCACCCCGAATATTTCCCGCTGCCCAAGCGCAACCGCGACGTGGCGGCGGCCAAGAAGCTGCTGGCCGAAGCCGGCTTCCCCAACGGCATCGACATTGACCTGATCGTCGGCAACACCCAGGGCCGCTATGAACAGGACTGCGCGCAGATCCTGCAACAGAACTGCCTGGAAGCCGGGATCCGCATCAACCTCAAGGTGATCCCCGCTGCACAGTACTGGCCGATCTGGGACAAGGCCGCCTTCAGCCTGACCTACTGGGCCCACCGCCCGCTGGGCGTAATGTCCCTGGAACTGGCCTACCGTGGCGGTGGTGCCTGGAACGAAAGCCATTACAGCGACCCGGCGTTTGATGCCGCGCTGGACAAGGCCATGGGCATCATCGACCCGAAACAGCGCGCCGTGGCGATGGAAGATGTCGAACGCATCCTGCAGGACGCCTGCGTGATCGTGCAGCCGTTCTGGGGCGACAAGTTCACCGCCGTGAGCAAAAAGGTCCAGGGCTTCCAGGTGCACCCTTCCGACTTCTACCCGATGGACAGTGTGTGGATGAGCGCTTGATTTAGCGCACGCCCTCCTCCCTGCCCGCACACGGGCAGGCATCCCTTGAACAGTCGGAGCATGCACCCATGGCTCATTTTCTGATGCGCAAGTTATTGGCGCTGGTGGCGACCCTGCTGTCGGTGTCATTGATCGTGTTCCTGGCCCTGGAACTGAATATCGAAGACGTGGCGATCAACGTCCTCGGCCCCTACTCCGCCGCCGACCAGCGCGCCGCGTGGCTGGTGGAACATGGCTATAACCAACCCTTTGTGTGGCGCTACCTGGTGTGGCTCAAGGACTTTGTCAGCGGCGACTGGGGCACCTCGGTGTACTTTCGCGAATCAGTGATCAAGCTGCTGCTGCCGAACCTTGCGCAAACCCTGACCCTGGCCGGCCTGGCCTTGCTGGTGATGGTGCCGGTGGCGTTGACCCTCGGCGTTCTGGCCGGGATTCGCCAGGGCTCGGCGCTGGACCGCCTGGTGTCGTTCCTGTCCATCGTCACCACCTCGATTCCCGACTTCGCCAGCGCGGTTTTCGTCTCCGCGATCTTTGTGTTCTGGCTTAACTGGCTGCCCGGTGTGAGCAGCATGAGCGAAGGCTTCAGCGTCGTGCAATTGGTGCTGCCACTGATGGTGCTGTGCCTGTTCGGCATCGGTTACCTGGCGCGCATCACCCGGGCCTCGATGGTGGAAGTGATGCAGGCGCCGTACATCCGCACGGCGCGGCTCAAGGGGGCGTCGACCTCACGCATTGTGCTGCGGCATGCCCTGCGCAATGTGCTGATCGCGCCGGTCACGGTGATCATGCTGTACATCCCGTGGCTGCTGTCGAACGTGATCGTGGTGGAGGTGTTCTTCGCCTACAAGGGCTTCGGCTCGCTGCTGTACACCGCCTCGCTGAACCATGACGTGTACCTGATCGAAGCCTGCGCGATGGTCAGTGCCGTGGTGGTGGGCATCACCAAGATCTTCTCGGACCTGGCCTACACCTGGCTCAACCCGCGCATCACCCTGCGCAGCCTCGGCGGAGGTGCCCAATGAACCTGCTGCACTCGTTCAAACATCCCTTGGCATTGCTCGGCCTGCTGCTGGTGGGCGGCTGGGTGGTGATCGCGCTGTTCGCACCGTGGATCGCGCCCCATGATCCGCTGGAAAGCTTCACGCCCTTGCTCACGCCGATGACCGTCGGCGACAACGGCCAGAGCTTCCTGCTGGGCACCGACATGATTGGCCGCGACATTCTCTCGCGGCTGATCTGGGGCACCCGCACCGTGCTGTTCTGGTCGATCCTCGCCACGCTCACCGCGTTTGCCGTGGGCATCGCCATGGGCCTGTGCGCCGGCTACTTCAACGGCTGGGTCGACAGCGTGCTGTCGTATGTGGCCGACACGGTGCTGTCGTTCCCGGTGCTGGTGTTGTACATCGTGATCATCATCGCCCTCGGTGCTTCGGCGCTGAATATCCTGATTGCGGTGACCTTCACCAGCGCGCCGGCGATCTTCCGGATCATGCGCGCCCTGACCATCGATATTCGCTCGCGAGACTACGTGCTCAGCGCCATCACCCAGGGCGAGGGCTCGCTGCGGATCATGCTGGTGGAAATCCTGCCCAACTGCGGCGGGCCGCTGATTGTCGATTTTTGCCTGCGCATCGGCTACACCGCGATCATGATCGGCGCCCTCGGCTTCCTGGGCCTCGGGCTGCCGCCGCCCACACCGGACTGGGGCGGCATGATCAATGACGGCCGCGCCATGGCCATCGCCTTCCCGCACCTGGTGATCTTCCCGTGCATCGCCATCTCCACCCTGATGCTGGGCCTGAGCCTGTTGGCGGACGGCCTGGATGAACACGCCCAGAAAGGCGCAAGGAGTTGAGCATGAACCACACGCAAGTACTGCGGGTGCAGAACCTGTCCATCGAATTGCCCGCCGGCGCCGACCGCAGCCACGCGGTGCAAGGCATCAGCCTGGAAGTGCGCAAGGGCGAAATCCTCTGCGTGATCGGCGAGTCCGGCTCCGGCAAGTCCGTGCTGTCGGCGGCGATCATGGGCGACTACGCCAAGGGTTTGCGGCATACCGAAGGCGTGATCGACTTCCTCGGCGATGACATTTGCACCCTCGACGAGGAGCGTTTGCGCCAGCTGCGGGGCAACCGTATCGCGATGATTTTCCAGGAGCCCATGGCGGCGCTGAACCCGGCGATTCGCATCGGCAAGCAAGTGGAAGAGATCTTCGATATTCACGCACCGCAGATGCCTGGCGCTGAACGCCGCGAGCGCATGCTGGCGCTGCTGGAGTCGACGCAACTGCCGGACCCGCCACGCATCGCCAACAGCTTTCCCCACCAGTTATCCGGTGGCCAATGCCAGCGGGTGGTGATTGCCATGGCCTTGGCAATGAATCCGGATTTGCTGATCGCCGACGAACCCACCACGGCGCTGGACGTGACCACCCAGGCGCAAGTGCTGAAGCTGGTGCGCGAGCTGCGCGGTCGCGGGCAACACGGCATTCTGTTTATCACCCATGACTTCGGCGTGGTGGCGCAGATTGCCGACCGTATCGCGGTGATGGAAGGCGGCCGGCTGGTGGAAATCGGCGAGCGCGACCAGGTGCTGAATGCCCCGGCCCACGCCTACACCCGCAAGCTGATTGCGGCCGTGCCGGCGCTGCACCCGGAGCTACACAAGCCGAGTGCCGACGGCGAGCTGGCATTGCGCATCGAGCACCTGACCAAGACCTACACCGTCGGCGGCAGCTCGGTGGCGGCCTTGCGCAATGTCTCGCTGCAACTGCCACGGGGCAAGACCCTGGCGATTGTCGGCGAATCCGGCTCGGGCAAAAGCACGTTGGTGAAAGCCGCGATCCGCCTGGTGGACAGCGACAGCGGCCACGTATGGGTCGGTGACACCGACTTCCTGGCCCTGCGCGGCTCGGCGCTGGCGGCGAATCGTCGGCGCATCCAGATGATTTTCCAGGACCCGTATGGCTCGCTCAATCCTCGGCACCGGGTGGGCGACATCATCGCCCGCGCCGCGCAATTGCGCGGGTTGTCGGCCAAGGATGCGTGGGCTGAAGCCGGTGATTTGCTGGAACAGGTGGGCCTCAAGCGCGACGCCCTCAAGCGCAAGCCCCGGCAGTTCTCCGGCGGCCAGCGCCAGCGCATCGGCATCGCCCGCGCCCTGGCGATGCGCCCGGAAGTGTTGATCGCCGATGAGAGCGTGTCGGCCCTGGATGTCTCGGTGCAGAAACAGGTGCTGGAACTGCTGGCCGAACTGCAGCAGCGCCTGAACCTGAGCATCCTGTTCATCACCCACGACCTGCGGGTGGCGGCGCAGATCAGCGACTACATCGCGGTGATGCGCCAGGGCGAAGTCGTCGAGTACGGCACTGCCGAGCAAGTGCTGCTGCGCCCCCGGAACACCTACACCCAGACCTTGCTGGCCGCCGCCCCCGGCGCCTCGGAGCTGCCCGCCGCCGGCCCGCCGTTGCGGCTGATTCGCCCGCAAGCGCACTGAGTCAACCCTTTACCCCGCGTCGCAGCGTTCGTTGCGGCAAGGGGCTGCTGTTGCCAAAAAATAACTAATAACGAGAGTAAAACCATGCGACCAACCTTCCGTTACATCGCTCTGGTCCCTGTGCTTGGCGCCCTTGCGGCACCGGCCATGGCCATTCAAGTCACCGACAACCTCGACCTCGGCGGCGCCGTGCGCGCCCGTTGGGACTACGACCCGGATCGCGACATCCAGAAGTTCGGCCTCGACACCGCGTACCTCAGCGCCAAGTACAACTCCGACACCTGGATCGGCGAGGCGCAGTACCGTTTCTACGGGCGCTCCTACCCGTACCAGTACACCAAGAACTACGGCGATATCCAGTTCGCCAAGTTCGCCTGGGTGGGCTACAAGTTCAACCCCGACCAGCAGGTGCAAGTGGGCCTTAACACCGTGCCGTTTGGCTTGCAGCCATACTTCGGCAGCACCTTCTACGAAACCCTGGGCAACGTGATCGGCCTGGAAGATGTGCAGCAGGTCGGCGCCAAGTACATCCAGCAAAGCGGCGACTGGAACATCCAGGCCGGTTACTACCTGCGCCCGGCGTGGCAAGGCAAAGGCACGAGCAAGGGCGTGACCTACTCCAGCGTGATCTCCGAGGCCGACAGCTACGTGGGCGACGGCAGCAACAACCAGGAACGCAATACCGTGGTGGTGCGGGTGGCCAAGGCCATGGACCTGGGCGGGTGGAAATCGGAAGTCGGGCTGTCCGGCCTGACCTCCACCCTGGAGAACAAGGACACCAACGACGATGGCCGACGCAATGCGGTGGCGATCCACTACCTGGGCAAGAACGGCCCGTGGGGCGTGCAATTGCAGGCGGCACGCCAGCAGATGTCGCCGCGCAACCCGGGCACCGACAGCGTGGTGACCCTGGGCGGGTATGACGGCACGTTCAACGTGGCCAGCCGCGGCAATCTGTATGTGGCGGATTTGAGCTACGACGTGGGTGGCAAGTACCTGTTTGACCAGGTCAGCGGTGTGAAGCTGTATGCCAACTACAGCGCGTTTGACAAGTCCGAGGATCAGTTCAAGACCTCGCAGCGGGTGATCCTGGGGACGTCGTTTTCGGTGAGTAAACTGTGGGTGGCCACGGAGTGGTTGATCGGCAAGAACGATCCGTATATTGGTGGGAGCAGCTATACCGAGAGCTTGGGAGCTGGGGGGAGTAACCAGTGGGAGAATCAGTTGTATATGAACATTGGCTACTACTTCTGACTTAAGATTTGTAGTGCTTTGACTGGCCTCATCGCAGGCAAGCCAGCTCCCACATTTGATCGGCGCCGCGGTCAAAATGTGGGAGCTGGCTTGCCTGCGATAGCGTCAGTACTGACACCATAAAAACAACAGGTGTGGAATCCATTTCATGCGCCAACTGCCCTCCCTCAACATGCTCCGGGTCTTCGAAGAAGTCGCCCGCCACCGCAGCTTCAGCCAGGCCGCCGTGGGCCTCAACGTCACCCAGGGCGCCGTCAGCCGCCAGATCAAACAACTGGAAGACTACCTCGGCGTCGCCCTCTTCATCCGCACGCCCCAGGGCCTGTCCCTGACCGAAGCCGGCTTCGCCCTCTCCCCGCACCTGAGCGACGCCTTCGACCATATCGAGCGCGCCCTGCACGCCGTGCGCGTGCCCAACCTGCGCCAGCGCCTGCGCATCGTCGCCCCGCCCACCTGGGCCACCCGCTGGCTGTCCGCCCACCTGCGCAGGTTTTGCGAGCGTTACCCGGACATCAACCTCAGCGTCACCCACCAGAACACCCATGCGAGCCTGGCGGAAATCGACTGCCAGGTCCGCTTCGGCCTGGAAGCGGCCACGCAGTGCAGCAGTGAACTGTTGGTGATGGAACGCCACATCGCCGTCGCCAGCCCGGAACTGTTCAGCGACGGTCAGCCGCCCGACCTGCGGCGCTTTCCGCTGCTGCACATCCTGCACGACGGCAAGCGTTTGCAGGTCTGGGAGAACTGGCTGGCGGCCATGGGCCGGGAAGATATCGATGCAGGCCAGGGCCTGGAATTCAGCACCCTGGACCAGGTGATCCACACCGCCCTGGCCGGCGGTGGGCTAGCGGTGATCGACCGGCAGATGATCGAGCGCGAACTGGCGAATGGCAGCCTGGTGCCGATCACCCCGGTGGAGGTGATCGGCCCGTATGGCTATTGGCTGGATGTGGCAAGTGACAAGCAGGGTTTATCCAAGGTTCGGTTGTTTACGCAGTGGTTGAACCGGGTGAGCAATCCCTGACACCGCAGGCTCGGCCTTGCACGCCTGGCTCAAGGTCAGCGCCTTGGTTTCCGGCGCCCAGGCCCAGGAGATGATCGCGCCCAGCACCAGGATAGCGGCGAGGATGCCCATGGTCGGGCTCAGGCCGATCCCCGCTACGCTCACCGGCAACAGGAAGGTACTCACCGCCGAACCCAGGCGGCTGACGGCTGTGGCAAGGCCGATGCCGCTGGCCCGCACTTCGGTCGGGAAGCTCTCCGCCGGGAATACGCCCACCAGGTTGCTCACCGCCGACAGCACCAGGGTGAAGACGCCGAACGTCAGCACCATCAACCACGCCATGCTGCCCGGCAATACCGCCAGCAGGAACAGCGCCGCCGCCAGGATGATGAACGAGTTGATCAGAAAGCCCCGCCGGGAGAATTTCACGGTGCACCAGATGCCGATCAAGGCGCCGATGATCAGCAGCAGGTTGAGCATCAGCTCGGTGCCAAAACCTTCGGCCAGGCCCATCTTCTGCAGGATCGACGGCAGGAAGGTGTAGATGGCGAAGTACGGCATCACGATGCACACGAAGAACAGGCAGTTGAACGCGGTGCGCTTGCGGTATTCACGGCTGAACAGCACGCCATAGCCGGAACGGGTTTGCCTCGACGGCTCTTCATCGAGTACCACGTGTTCGCCTAGGTGTTTCTTGACGATGGCTCGGGCCTCGGCAATCCGGCCCTGGTTGATCAGCCAGCGCGGCGATTCGGGCGTGCCGATGCGCGCGATCAGGATCAGCCCGGCAGGAATTGCCGACGATGCGAGCATCCAGCGCCAGGCATCCTCGCCGAGGCTGAGCATGGCGGTGCCGACGAAAGTCGCGGCCACGTAACCAACCGTCCACACCACGCTGAAGGAGCCCAGCAGTACCCCGCGATGTTTCCTGGGCGAGAACTCGGCAAGCATCGCGTGGCCGACGCTGAAGTCGCCGCCCAGGCCGATACCGATCAACACCCGGCAGAGGAACAGGCCCATGGCGGTTTCGGCATAGAACTGCATCACCGAGGCAACGGTGATCAGGACGAAGCTGACCAGGAAGATTTTCTGCCGGCCGAGGGTGTCGGAGATCCAGCCAAAGAACAGGCTGCCCATAAACAGGCCGATCAGGGCCGAGGCGCCGATCAGGCCTTGCCAGAAGGCGTCCAGTTGCATCTGTGGGCTGAGCAAGGTGAAGGCGATGCCGATCAGGCCGAGGATATAGCCGTCGGTGAAGTGGGCGCCGAAGGTCAGGCCGGCGATTTTAAGGTGGAAGCGACCGATGGGCAGGTCGTCGATTTTGATGGGTTGAGTGGACATGGTGTTCTCCATATTTTTGTTTTTGACGGAGTAACAGCGGGCAAGCCCATTTCCCTGTGGGAGCGGGCTTGCTCGCGAAGGCGGTGTGTCAGTCAATACATGTGGTGGCAGGCCCACCGCTTTCGCGAGCAAGCCCGCTCCCACATTGGATCGGTGTTGTTTGGGTAAATGGGGTCAGAGACCGCCCATCAACAGGTATTTGATCTCCAGGTAATCCTCCAGGCCGTACCTGGAACCTTCACGGCCCAGGCCCGACTCCTTGATCCCGCCAAACGGTGCGACTTCGGTGGAGATGATCCCTTCATTGATCCCGACCATGCCCGCTTCCAGGCCTTCGGCCATGCGCCATACGCGGCCGATGTCGCGGCTGTAGAAGTAGGCGGACAAGCCGAACGGCGTGTCATTCGCCCGTTGCAGCACTTCGGCTTCATCTGTAAAGCGGAAGCAGGCCGCCACCGGGCCGAAGGTTTCTTCCTGGGCAATCAGCATCTCGCCGTGGGCTTCGGTGAGGATGGTCGGTTCGAAGAACGTCCCGCCCAAGGCATGGCGACGGCCGCCGCACAGCAGCTTGGCGCCTTTCTCCAGGGCGTCGCCGACGTGGGCTTCAACCTTGGCCAACGCGGCCGCATTGATCAGCGGGCCTTGTTCGGTTTCGCCCTCGAGGGCGCTGCCGACGCGCATCGCAGAGACCGCTTCGGCCAGCTTGCGGGTGAACGCATCGTACACACCGTCCTGGATGAAGAAGCGGTTGACGCAGACGCAGGTCTGCCCGGTATTGCGAAACTTGGAAGCCATGGCGCCTTTGACGGCGGCGTCCAGGTCGGCATCGTCGAACACGATAAAGGGCGCGTTGCCGCCCAGTTCCAGGGAGACCTTTTTCAGGGTGTCGGCGGCCTGGCGCATCAGCAGCTTACCGGTGCGGGTGGAGCCGGTGAAGGACAGCTTGCGCACAATGCTGGAGGCTTGAAGTGCGCCACCGATGGCCACGGCATCGCCGGACACGATGTTGAACACGCCCGCCGGAATCCCGGCCTGTTCTGCCAACACCGCCAGGGCAAAGGCCGACAGCGGGGTTTCTTCCGACGGTTTGAGAATCATCGTGCACCCCGCCGCCAGCGCCGGGCCAACCTTGCGGGTGACCATGGCCAGGGGGAAATTCCATGGGGTGATCGCTGCGACCACGCCGATGGCTTCCTTGGTCACGATGATGCGGGCGTCGGCCTTGTGGCTCGGGATCACGTCGCCATAGGCACGCTTGGCTTCTTCGGCAAACCATTCGAGGAAGCTCGCGGCGTAGACCACTTCGCCCATGGCTTCGGCCAGCGGCTTGCCCTGTTCCAGGCTGAGCAGGTGGGCCAGGTCCTTCTGGTTGCTCAGCATCAACTCGCTCCAGCGCTTGAGGCGCTGGCTGCGCTCCTTGGCGGTGAGCTTGCGCCAGGCCGGCAACGCGCGGTTGGCGGCGGCAATGGCCAGGTTGGTTTCTTCAGCACCGGCGCGTTGTACTTCGGCGATCTGCGCACCATTGGCCGGGTTGCGCACCGGGTAGACCGGCCCACCGCTGGACCATTGGCCATCAATGAAATTGCCTGTGCGAATCAGCGGGTTCATGCCACGGCCTCTATCAGGTTAAAGCGGTCCAGGCCCGGACGGGCGCTGCGCAAGATGCGTTTGCCGGCGGTGTAGTCGTTGATCACATCGCACGGCGTGTAGTTGCGCTCCAGCTCGTGCAGTTCTTCCGCATCCAGTTGGGTGTCGAGGGCTGCAAGCGCACTATCAAATTGAGCGGTGGTGTCGGCGCCCACCAGCATCACGTCCACACCCGGATGATTGGCCACCCAGGCCTGGGCAATCTGTGCGTTGGACACGCCACGGGCACGGGCCACACGTTGCACCGAGTGGGCGATGTCGAACGACGCCTGGTCGCTGTACATCTGCTGGGTGAAGAAGTCGGTCTGGTTGCGGGTCGACTGCACTTCACCGGTGAGCAAGCCACGGGCCAGCGGGCTGAACACCGACACGCCCAGGCCCTGGTCGCGGCAGAACGGGATCATCTCGCGCTCTTCCTCGCGGTAGGCGCAGTTCAGTTGCAGCTGCATGTTGATCGGCTTGACCCAGCCATTGCGCTCGCAGGCCATGAGGATTTTTGCCAGTTGCCCGGTGAGCATGGTCGACACGCCGATGTAGCGCGCCTTGCCGGAACGCACGATGTCGTTGAGGGCGCCCATGGTTTCTTCCACCGGGGTGTTCACGTCGAAGTAATGCAGCATGAACACGTCGACGTAATCCATGCCAAGGCGGCTCAGGGAGGCGTCGATGCTGTCCATGATGTGCTTGCGCGAATGGCCGCTGGCATTGATGCCGCTGCGGGTGCCGTAGCCGACCTTGGTGGTGACCACGATGTCTTCACGGCGCGCAACGCGCTTGAGGATGCGCCCGACCACTTCTTCGCCGACACCTGCGGAGTAGAAGTCCGCCAGGTCGATGAAGTTGACACCGTTGGCCAGGGCATGGGCAACGATGGGTTCGCTTTGTTTCTCGTCGAAAATCCACGGCTTCCAGTCCGGGGTGCCCATGTTCATGGTACCCAGGCACAGGCGCGAGACTTGCAGGCCGGAGTTGCCCAAACGGATGTATTGCATGGGAATGTCCTCAGGCTTTTGGCGTGTAGAAAGGGTTGCTGATGTGGTTGACCACATCCGCCAGTTGCGCGGTGTGCGGCAAGCCTGTGAGGGCGGCGCGGATCGCGGTGCGGCAGGCGTTGTAGTTGTTCAGGTAGACCGCATCCAGGTCATCGCAGGCCGGGTTGACCCAGTTGGCGGTGACAATCGCCCACTCGTCCTCGGCTTCCGGCGGCAGGGTGCCGTCGAGCAGGGCTTCGAGCACTGCCTTGGCGATCCCGGCCTGGGACGCGCCCCAGGTGGCATTGCCGTGCAGGTCGCTGCCGATGGCGGCCTTGTTGACGTAGAGGGTCATGGGTTTGACCGGGATGTTCGGCTGGGCAATCACCATGAACGGGCAATGGCCCTGGCTTGGCGACGCCAAACTGTTGGCAAACGCCTGGCCGGCCGGACCGTTGCGCGGGCCGATGAGGATGTTGATGTGGGCAGCATTGACGCCTGGGCCTTCGAAGCCTTCGCCGATGTACAGATCAAGTGCTTTCATTTCGCAAACGCTCTTTTTTGTTATGGGGAGCTGGTTGGCGAATTTTTAGCACTGGCCCGGGGAGCGGCCGTAACCATTAAAAGTCATGGGGCTGTGAGTTTTAGTCATGGCCCTGCGACCATCGGCCTGGTCTTGTGCGTTGACCATCGTTGTTACACCCCATATAGTGTGCCCACAAACACAGACAACCACTACATAGTGTGCAAGAACGCTGAACACCGACCACACTATGCGCAGTATTTCAATGCCTTGAAGCCTGCAAAACGCACATTTTTGAACACGCTGGGTGAATCGAAGCCCACGCCGTCAGACGGACCACGAAGGAGCAATTCAATGCTGAGTTGGGATGAAGCAGATCAACCAGACACCGGTGACGTAGTCATCCGGGGCGCCAACGCCGGCCACGCCACCGAAGCCAACATGGACCGCCTCGACGGTGCCGGCGCTGCCGCCGCCCTTGAAGCCCGCAACGTGACCGCCAGCGACTCCGCCGCGATCATCCGCGCCAAGGCCGCCCTCGACAAACTCGACGTCGCCGAAGGCCTCGCCGAACTGGAAGGCTCCGCCGCCCGCGTCGCCGTTGACGAAAAGCGCATGATCAACTGCCGCGCCGACCTCAACCAACTCGTACCCTTCAAGTACGACTGGGCCTGGCAGAAGTACCTCGACGGCTGCGCCAACCACTGGATGCCGCAAGAGGTCAACATGACCGCCGACATCGCCTTGTGGAAAAACCCCGAAGGCCTGACCGACGACGAGCGTCGCATCGTGATGCGCAACCTCGGCTTCTTCTCCACTGCGGATTCGTTGGTCGCGAACAACCTGGTACTGGCCGTCTACCGCCTGATCACCAACCCGGAGTGCCGCCAGTACATCCTGCGCCAGGCCTTCGAAGAAGCGATCCACACCCACGCCTACCAGTACTGCATCGAATCGCTGGCCATGGATGAAGGCGAGATCTTCAACATGTACCACGAGATTCCATCGGTCGCGAAGAAAGCGGCTTGGGGCTTGAAGTACACCCGTTCGATCTCCGATCCGAAGTTCGAAACCGGTACCGTTGAGACTGACAAAGAGCTGCTGCGCAACCTGGTGGCCTACTACTGCGTACTGGAAGGCATCTTCTTCTACTGCGGCTTTACCCAGATTTTGTCCATGGGCCGTCGCAACAAAATGACCGGCGTGGCCGAGCAGTTCCAGTACATCCTCCGGGATGAGTCGATGCACCTGAACTTCGGCATCGATGTGATCAACCAGATCAAAATCGAAAACCCGCACCTGTGGGATGCCGAGATGAAGGAAGAAGCGACCCAGATGATCCTGCAAGGGACTCAGCTGGAGATTGAATACGCTCGCGACACCATGCCACGCGGTGTGTTGGGCATGAATGCGGCGATGATGGAGGATTACCTCAAGTTCATCGCTAACCGTCGTCTGTCGCAGATTGGGTTGAAGGAAGAGTATCCAGGGACGACTAACCCATTCCCGTGGATGAGCGAGATCATGGACTTGAAGAAAGAGAAGAACTTCTTCGAGACCCGTGTGATCGAGTACCAGACTGGCGGCGCGCTGAGCTGGGATTGATTTAAAGCGGCCCCTTCGGGGGCCGTGTTGTTTCACCTGTCGATGTTTTTTTATGCCCAATCAAACCATCAAGACCCCCTGCGTCGGCCTGTGCTCCACCGTCTACGGAGACCTGGTGTGCCGGGGTTGCAAGCGTTATCACCATGAGGTGATTCAGTGGAACGGCTACAACGCCGAGGAGAAACAGGCGGTGTGGCTGCGCCTGGAACAACTGCTGGTGCAGGTGATGACCAGCAAGCTGCAGGTGCTGGACCCGCAGCGCCTGCGCCAGCAACTGGAAGACCGCAAGATCCGCTTTGTGCCCCACCAGTCGCCGTATTGCTGGGCGTATCAGTTGATTGCCCGGGGCGCGCGGGTGATTTCGAAGCTGGATGCGTATGGGTTGGCGCTGTTGCCGGAGTTTCGCGAGCGCCATCTGGCAGATTTGCGGGATGCGATTGACCGGGAGTTTTTCCTGTTGTCCGAGGCGCATTACGAGCGGTATATCGCGCCGGGGTTTCTGCGGGAATCGTTTGGGGCGCCGTTGATAGCCACGCTCTAAGCCACACCACAAAAAAATGTGGGAGCTGGCTTGCCTGCGATGGCGGTGTATCAGTCACAAAAGATGCAAGCTGACCCGCCGCTATCGCAGGCAAGCCAGCTCCCACATTTGAGCGTCTTCGCTCAGGAGGTCCAGGACGGCTCGCGATCGGTCTGCACCCCATAACGCTTTATCGCCTGCTGGCAAACCTGCCGGTCCAGACTCCCCTGCTCTACTAACGCCGTCAGCGCCGCCAGCACAATGTGATACCGGTCCACCTCGAAGAAATCCCGCAACGCCGCCCGGGTATCGCTGCGACCAAAGCCATCCGTCCCCAGCACGGTGTAAGCCGAATCCACGTATGACCCAATCATCTGCGGCACCGCCCTTACATAGTCAGATACCGCCACCACCGGCGCGCCCTTGGGCAAACACTCCGCCAGGTGGCTGCGCCGCGCCGGCTGTTGCGGATGCAGGCGGTTCCAGCGTTCCACGTCACGGGCGTCCCGGGCCAGTTCGCTGAAGCTGGTGACACTGAACACTTCAGCGTCAACCTGCCAATCCTCCGCCAACAATCGGGCCGCTGCCTGGGCTTCGCGCACCAGCGTGCCGGAGCCGAGCAACCGGACCTTGCCGCCAGGCTGCCCGCTCAGCCGGTACATGCCTTTGATGATCGCCGCTTCGACGCCTTCCGGCAGGCTCGGCTGCGGGTAGTTTTCGTTCATCAGGGTCACGTAGTAGAACTCGTCCACATCGTGCTCCAGCATCTGGCGCATGCCATGGTCGAGGATCACCGCAAACTCGCCGGCAAACGCCGGGTCGTAGGCACGGCAATTGGGCACGGTGGCGGCCATCAGGTGGCTGCTGCCGTCCTGGTGCTGCAAGCCTTCGCCACCCAGGGTGGTGCGCCCGGCAGTGGCGCCCAGCAGGAAACCTCGGGCACGTTGGTCGGCCGCAGCCCAGATCAGGTCCCCCACGCGCTGGAAACCGAACATCGAGTAGTAGATGTAAAACGGCAGCATCCGCAGGCCATGCACCGAATAACTGGTGGCGGCCGCGACCCAGGAACTGATGGCGCTGGCTTCGCTGATGCCTTCTTCAAGGATCTGCCCGTCGGTGGCTTCGCGGTAGCTGAGGATCGAGCCGATGTCTTCGGGCTCGTAGCGCTGGCCGACGCTGGAATAGATGCCGATCTGCTTGAACAGGTTGGCCATGCCGAAGGTGCGCGCCTCATCGGCGACGATGGGCACGATGCGCGGGCCGAGGGCCTTGTCCTTGAGCAGATTGGTGAGCATGCGCACAAAGGCCATGGTGGTGGACATTTCCTTGCCCTCCGCCTGGGTGGCAAACGCGCCGTAGCCCGACACCGGCGGGACACTTACGGTGGGTGCCTGCTGGCCACGGCTCGGCACATACCCACCGAGGGTGGCGCGGCGTTGGTGCAAGTAGCGCATTTCGAGGCTGTCTTCAGCGGGCTTGTAGAAGCTCAGGGATTCGGCCTGTTCATCCGACAGCGGCAACTGGAAGCGATTGCGGAAGGCGATCAAGGCCTCGCGGTCGAGCTTCTTCTGCTGGTGGGTGGTCATCTTGCCCTGCCCGGCCTCGCCCATGCCAAAGCCCTTTTTGGTCTGGGCCAGGATTACCGTGGGTTTGCCGGCGACCCGGCGCGCCGCGTGATAGGCCGCGTGGATCTTGACCATGTCATGGCCGCCGCGCTTGAGGCGGTCGATCTGCTCGTCGCTCATGCCTTCAACCAGTTTGGACAGCGCCTCGCTTTGGCCGAAAAAATGTTCGCGGTTGTAGGCGCCGTCCTTGGCGGCGAAGGTCTGGAATTGTCCGTCCACCGTCTGCGACAGGGTGCGTACCAGCGAGCCGTCGGCGTCCTTGGCCAGCAAGGCGTCCCAGTCCGAGCCCCAGACCAGCTTGATCACGTTCCAGCCGGCACCGGCGAATAACGCCTCCAGCTCGTCGATAATTCGCCCGTTGCCACGCACCGGGCCGTCGAGCCGCTGCAGGTTGCAGTTGACCACCCAGGTCAGGTTGTCCAGGCCTTCACGGGCGGCCAGGGTCAGCGCCGACATGCTTTCCGGTTCGTCCATCTCGCCGTCGCCGAATACGCCCCATACGTGGCGGTCGGTGGTGTCCTGCAAGCCCCGATGCTGCAGGTAGCGCATAAACCGCGCCTGGAAAATCGAGCTGATGGGGCCAATGCCCATGGACCCGGTGGGAAATTGCCAGAAGTCCGGCATCAACCACGGATGGGGATAGCTGGACAGGCCTCGGGCGCCCGCCTTGCCGGCACCGATTTCCTGGCGATAGTGGGCCAGGTCGGCCTCGGTCAGGCGCCCTTCAAGGAAGGCGCGAGCATAGATGCCAGGAGCGGAATGCGGCTGGTAGAACACCAGGTCGCCGCCAAAACTGTCGTTTCGGGCCCGGAAAAAGTGGTTGAAGCCCACCTCGAACAAATCCGCCGCGCTGGCGTAGCTGGCGATATGCCCGCCCAGTTCGCCATAGGCCTGGTTGGCGCGCACTACCATGGCCAGGGCGTTCCAGCGCACCACTGAGGCCAGGCGTTCTTCGGTGGCCAGGTCGCCGGGAAACGGCGGTTGCTGCTCCACGGCGATGCTATTGATGTAGGGCGTGCCGTGCCGGGGTTTCCAGGCGATGTGCGGTGCGCCGCCGGCATCCGCCAGCATGTCGAGGATTTCCCGTGCGCGCGCCGCACCGGCATTGGCCACCAGGGAGGCCAGGGCATCGCGCCATTCGGCCAGTTCTTCCTGGTCCATCGCTGTCTGACTCACTGCACTCGCGAAACCGTTCATGGGCACCTCCGGGCTTTTTTTCCAGTTTATGTCGGTACCAAGGGATTTTTTGACTGTTGTGCGCCGCCTCTCGGGGCCTTTTGAGCATAAATCACTGCCAATCAGCAAATTCAGAGCACGTTGTGCTTCAACTCCCGAACACCCCGCAATTGTGTTTAAAATGCCGCCCGCTCAATGACCGACGTTGCCCGATGAACCCAGACGCACTCGCCACCCTGCACACCCATTTGCTGAACGCCCTGCAAACCGTCCCCGCCGAGACCCGGCGCCTGTTTCACGGGCGTGGCCGCTGCTGGCCGGGCCTGGAGCAACTGACGGTGGACTGGCTGCAAGGCGTGGTGCTGGTCTCGCTGTTCAAGGAGCCAGAAGCCACGGAGCTTGAGGCCTTGAAGCAGGTGCTGATGCAGATCGACTGGCGGTCATTCGGCGCCCATACCGTGGCGCTGCAACACCGCTACCTGCCGCAAAGCACCACCGAATGGCTGCTGGGCGAGGTGGTCGACGAACTGACCATCACCGAAGGCGGCCTGCGCTACCTGATCGACCTGGGCAAAAAGCAGAACAGTGGGCTGTTCCTCGACATGCGTTACGGCCGCAACTGGGTACGCGAACAGGCTCATGGCCTGCGGGTGCTGAACCTGTTCGCCTACACCTGTGGTTTCTCCGTGGCGGCCATCGAAGGCGGCGCCGAGCATGTGGTGAACCTGGACATGGCCCGAGGCGCCCTGAGCCGTGGTCGTGACAATCACCGCCTGAACGGCCACGACCTGAGCAAGGTGACGTTCCTCGGCCACGACCTGTTCAAGTCGTGGGCCAAGGTCACCAACAGCGGCCCGTACGACCTGGTGATCATCGACCCGCCCTCGTTCCAGAAAGGCAGTTTCCTTTTGACCAAGGACTACCAGCGGGTGCTGCGTCGCCTGCCGGATTTGCTCACGGCCCAGGGTACGGTGCTGGCGTGCATGAACGACCCGGCGTTCGGCGAAGACTTCCTGATCGACGGCGTAACCCGCGAAGCGCCTGGCCTGCGCTTTGACCAGCGGCTGGAAAACCCGCCGGAATTCCCCGATATCGACCCGCAAAGCGGGTTAAAGGCGCTGGTGTTTCGTCAAGGCTGATGCCGAAACGTCCTGCGCTTGCTACGCTTAACCTACGCCGGGTGGTGAACCTTATCCCCCCCTTCCCGGTCGATACCTGCACACTCTGGCCAGATTCGACGGTGCTACCCCGTCGGCTGCCCTGTTTCACCTTTTGGAGAACGCCCCTGTGATATCGACCCTGCATGTAGCCCGTCTCAAGGCCTGGGGCGCCCATGGTTTTACCGCCACCGGCGTGGTGCTGGCCTTCCTGGCCACCCTGGCACTGCTCGACAACCAGCCCAAGGCTTGCCTGCTGTGGCTGGGCCTGGCCTTGATCGTCGATGGGGTCGACGGCTCTCTCGCGCGACGGGTAAATGTGCAAACAGTGCTGCCAAGCTTCGATGGCTCGGTATTGGACCTGGTGATTGATTACCTGACGTACGTGTTTATTCCGGCGTTGTTTATCTATCGCTATATCGCCCTGCCGGATTTCACCCCGTTGTTTACGGTGTCGGTGATTCTGGTGTCGTCGCTGTTCTGCTTCTGCAACGTCAACATGAAGAGCAAGGACAACTACTTCGTCGGCTTCCCCGCCGCATGGAACGTGGTGGCGCTGTGCGTCTATATCATCCAGCCGGAAGCCTGGGTCACCTTGCTCACCGTGATCGGCCTGGCGTTGCTGACCGTGACGCCGATGAAGTTCCTGCACCCGTTCCGGGTCAAGCGCTTCATGCCGATCAATATTGCCGTGACCACCATCTGGTTGCTGTGCAGCCTGCTGCTGGTGATCGACTTCCCGTACACCAATCGCCTGACCCTGGGCCTGTGGTTGCTGATGTCGGCGTACTTCCTGGGGATCTGCATCTGGCGTACCGCACTGGAGTGGGTCGAAACGCATAAATAGCCAAGCGGGCACGGTTTAAATGTGGGAGCGGGCTTGCTCGCGAATGCGGTGGATCAGCCACTCTATCCGGTGACTGACACTGCGCATTCGCGAGCAAGCCCGCTCCCACATTTGGATCGCCTCGACCCAGGGTTATGGGTAAGATACCGGCCTTTCGCGCAGCCCTTGCTGCGCCCTGCCGACTAAGTCTTGCCCATGCCCTTCGAACTCAGCGTTGACCTCACCACCCTGGCGATCCTCGCCGTGGTTGCCTTTATCGCCGGTTTCATCGACGCCATCGCCGGCGGTGGCGGCCTGCTCACCACGCCCGCCCTGCTGACCGCCGGCATGCCGCCCCACCTGGTGCTGGGCACCAACAAGCTCAGTTCCACCTTCGGCTCGGCCACCGCCAGCTTTACCTTCTACCGGCGCAAGCTGTTTCATCCGCGCCAGTGGGTGCATGCCATCGTCGGCACGCTGATCGGCGCACTCACCGGCGCCGTCGTCGCCCATTACCTGCCCGCCGAAACCCTGAACAAGATGCTCCCGGTGATTGTGTTCGGCTGCGGTTTGTATTTGCTGTTCGGCGGCACGCCCAAGGCGGCGCTGGATAACGACGCACCGATCAAGAAGAAATGGCAATCCACCCAAGGCTTCGGCCTGGGTTTCTACGACGGCGTGGCCGGTCCCGGCACCGGGGCGTTCTGGACCGTGAGTACCATGCTGTTGCACCCCATCGACCTGGTGAAGGCCAGCGGCGTGGCGCGCAGCATGAACTTCGTCAGCAACGCGGCGGCGCTGACGGTGTTCATTTTCAATGGCTCGGTAGACTGGATTGTCGGCCTGTGCATGGGCGTGTCGGTGATGTGCGGCGCTTTTTTTGGCGCACGCAGCGCCATCAGCGGCGGCGCCAAGTTCATTCGCCCGGTGTTCATCACCGTGGTGCTCGGCCTGACGGTGCGCCTAGCCTGGCAGCACTGGTTCAGCGTGACCTAGGCGACGGGCCAGGTAGAGGTCGATCAGGTAGCGCGCAATCGAGCGCGACGCCGGCAACGGCGGCAGTTCATGGATGTTGAACCACTGCGCGTCTTCGATCTCGTCAGCCTGGGGCACAATGTCGCCGCCGGCGTACTCGGCGTGAAAGCCCAGCATCATCGAGTGCGGGAACGGCCAGCACTGGCTGCCCATGTACTGGATGTTCTTGACCTCCACCTGCACTTCTTCACGCACCTCGCGAATCAGGCAGTCCTCGGCCGACTCGCCCGGCTCGGCAAACCCCGCCAGGGTACTGTAGACCCCCGTGACAAAGCGCGGCGAGCGGGCCAGCAGGATCTCGTCGCCACGGGTCACCAGCACGATCATGCTCGGCGAGATACGCGGGTAGCTGCGCAGGTCACAGGCCTGGCAGAACATCGCCCGCTCCCGCGGCACCTGCACCATCGCCTGGCCGCAACTGCCGCAAAAACGATGCTCCCGGGCCCAGGTGCCGATTTGCGCGGCGTAGCCCAGGACTTTGTACAGCGTGTGATCGCCCTGCAGCATGAATGCCCGCAGGCCCTGCCAGCCGCAGCCCGGCACGTCGGCGGGGCTGTTGAGTTCCAGCAGGTACACCGGCTCGCCGTCCAGGTGGCCGATGCCATGCTCGGCGAACACCGAGAGGTCCTGGCGCTTGAGCCACTCCCGGGGAAACAGCGGGCCGTTCTGGTCGTGTAAAAAGCCTTCACGGCTGCGGGCCACGGCCCAGCCGCCCGGGGCGTCGTTGTCCAGCAGCGTTGTGGTAATCCAGCCTGGGGTCATGTTCAGTCAATCCACGAAGTCGGGTTTCTGCTTGCTCATATGGGCCGCGATGGCCACGCGCAGGTCGTTGGATTGCAACATAGCTGAGTTCCAGGTGGCAACGTATTCCAAACCGTCATTGATCGTGTGGTCACGCATGTAGCTGATCATCGCCTTGGTGCCGGTGACCGCGATCGGCGATTTCGCGGCGATTTCCCGGGCGATGTCCAGCACGCCGGCCAGCAGGCTCTGGTGATCGCTGTACACCCGATTTACCAGGCCGATGCTGCGCGCCTCTTCGGCGCCGAACTGGCGGCCGGTGTAGGCCAGTTCACGGAGCATGCCGTCGCCGATGATGCGCGGCAGGCGTTGCAGGGTGCCGACGTCGGCGGCCATGCCGATGTCGATTTCCTTGATGGAGAATTGCGCATCTTCGGCGGCGTAGCGCATGTCACAGGCGCTGATCAGGTCGATCGCGCCGCCGATGCAGTAGCCGTGGATCGCCGCGAGTACCGGCTTGCGGCAGTTGTCGACGGCGTTGAAGGACGCTTGCAGTTCGAGGATCTTGCGCCGCAGCAGGCGCGCGTTGCGGCCCACGTCCTTGCCGAATTCGTTGGCGACCGAGGCCAGCAGCATCAGGTCGATGCCGGAGGAGAAATGCTTGCCGGCGCCGCTGATGACTACGGCACGCACCGCGTCGGTGTCTTCGACCCATTGGAAGATGTCGATGATCTCGGTCCAGAACGCCGCGTTCATCGCGTTGATCTTTTCCGGGCGATTGAGCTGCACATGGGCGACGTTGCCGCTGAGTTCGACGACAAAGGCTTGGTATTCGGACATGGCAGTGATCCTTGACTGGCGGCTGGAATAGGGGCCGAACTATAACAAGGCACCGCGTGAGGTGGTAAGGCTGTGCAAACGCCAAATTCGGGACTGAGCTGGGCCTGTGTGGCGAGGGAGCTTGCTCCCGCTGGGTTGCGCAGCAGCCCCAACCAGGGCAACGCATTTCTTCAGGCAGAATTCGATGGCTGGGTTTGGGGCCGCTTCGCGGCCCAGCGGGAGCAAGCTCCCTCGCCACGTGTTTAGCGCGATGGCATCATGATGTGGGCAGCCAGAGGCGCAAGCGTGCGCCCCCCAATGGCGAAGCCTGGGCCGTCAATGTTCCGCCCTGCGCCTCCAGCGCCCGCCGGCTGATGGCCAATCCCAGGCCAAAACCGCCAGTGGCTCGATCCCGGCTGCGATCCAGCCGGTAGAACGGCTCGAAAATCCGCTCCCGCTGGTCAACCGGAATGCCAATGCCGTCATCATCCACGCAAATCTCGCACCCCCTGGGACACACCTTCACCCCCACCTGAATTCGCCGCTCGCAATACCGCATGGCGTTGCGCAGCAGGTTTTGCAGGGCCCGGGCGGTCAGGCGCGGGTCCAGGGTGAAGCGTTCCACGGCGCAGTCCAGCACCACGTCCATCACGATATCGGGGTTTTCCAGTTCGTCGTCGACGCTGCCCAGGATGCTGTCGATGAACTCATCCAGCACCACTTCCACCCGCTCGGGTGTTTGCGCCGGGTTTTGCAAACGGCTGTAGGAGAGCAGCTCCAGCACCAGCTCATCCAGCTCACGAATGTGCGCCACCAACCCTTGCAGCCGCTCACGGCTGGCCGCCGGGAGGTCGTCGGACAGCGCCAGGGCCAGGCCGAAGTCCAGGCGCGTCAGCGGCGTACGCAGTTCATGGGAGACGGCATTGAGCAAGTCGCGTTGCTGGTTGAGCAGCTGTTCGATGTCGTTGGCCATGGTGTCGAACACCGCCGCCAGGCTGCCGATGTTGGAGCTGGGCGGGATTTTTGTGCGGGCCGCAAGGTTGCCCTGGCCGAGTTGCGCGGCGGTGCTTTTCAGGCGCTCCAGGTCGCGCCAGTGGGGCCGCAGCCAGAACAGCAGGCATGCCAGCAGCGCCGCGCCGATCAGCACGTTCATGCTCCAGTACAGCAGGTTCATGTCCAGCGGGTCCGGCGGTACCGAGACCTTGACCACCAACTGGTCGTCCAGGGCCGAGCTGACGTCGTCCGCCCAGCCCCACTCGCCCAGGCGAATCACCATCTGGTCTTTTTCCAGCAGGCGCTGTTCTTCAGGGGTGTAGCTGGCGTCCTGGATACGCAGCAGTTGCACCTTCAGCGGCGCGAAATCCGCCGACAGTCGCACGGTGACATTGGCCCACTGCTCCATCGGCACCCGTCGATACTCCTTGACGATCAGGCTCTGCATGCCTCGGGACTGCTCGATGTTGTAGTTCATGTAACGGTGTTCAAACAGCTGGATCACCGCCCGGGGCACCAGGTAAATCGCGGCGGCGAAGGTGACGATGGTGATCAGGTACAGCCGAATCAGGACGCGAAACATGGCTCAGCATTCCCACTCGGAACGGCTGAACAGGTAGCCCTTGCCCCACACGGTCTTGATCTTGCGCGCCTCGCCCGCGTGGTCGTCGAACTTGCGCCGCAGCTTGGAAATCGCCACGTCCACCGAACGGTCGGTGCCGTTGAACTCGATGCCGCGCAGGCGTTGCAGGATCTGGTCGCGGCTGAGCACTTCGCCGGCGTGCCGGGCCAGCACCACCAGCAGGTTGTATTCACCGCTGGACAGCTCAACCGGCTGGCCGCGCCAGGTCACGGTGCGTTCCGACAGGTCGATGCACAGGTTGCCCATCAGGATCTGGTCGTTGGCCACCTGGGGTTCGGTGAGGCTGCTGCGGCGCAGCAAGGTTCGCACCCGCGCCAGCAATACCCGCGGCTCGCAGGGTTTGGTGACGTAGTCGTCGGCGCCCATTTCCAGGCCCAACACCTGATCGTGGCTGTCGTCGCGGGCGGTGAGCATCAGGATCGGCAGCGTGGCCGAGTCGGCCCGCAGCAACCGGCAGACCTGCAGGCCGTCGAGGCCCGGCAGCATCAGGTCGAGGATCACCAGGTCCGGCGGGTTGAGTCGCGCACGCTCGCGCACGTGGTCACCCCGGCTGAGCACGCTGACGTGATAGCCATTGCGTTCCAGGTAACTGGCGATCAATTCGGAGAGCGCGGCGTCGTCTTCCACCAGAAGAATGTTGGGCATGGTATTTCCAAATAATACAATTTCTGAGTAGTACGCAAATCCAATGTGGGAGCGGGCTTGCTCGCGAAAGCGGTGTTTCAGTTAACGCACACGGCGACTGACACACCGCCTTCGCGAGCAAGCCCGCTCCCACATTTGATCTTCGGTGTCAGGAAGATCGTGTAAGGTTCGGCGGTTATGAAGGATATACGCCCGCGTGCATCTGTGGGTCGCACCTTACATTTCTTCACACACCACCTACAGAGCTTCACAGCACTGTGGCGGGGGCGCCCGTAGGATGCGCCAGTCAATATTGGGATATGAGCATGTCGAAGAATCTGTTTGCGCCGTTTTGCCTGTTGGCCCTGACACTGGCGTTGAGCGCGTGTGGCAAGTCGGCGGACGACGCCGCCGAGGCGCCGCTGGCCAAGGTGCGGATCGAAACCCTGGAAGCCAAGCCCCTGTCCATCACCAGCGAGTTGAGCGGACGGATTGCCGCGCCACGCATCGCCGAAGTGCGCGCCCGGGTGGCCGGCGTGGTGTTGCAACGGGTGTTCAAGGAAGGCCATGACGTCAAACAGGGCGATGTGCTGTTCCGGATTGACCCGGCGCCGTTCAAGGCCGACCTCGACAGCGCCCAGGCCAGCCTGCGCAAGGCCGAGGCCAATGCATTCCAGGCGCGCCTGCAAGAGCAGCGCTACAGCCAACTGGTGGAAGGCAACGCCATCAGCGGCCAGGAATACGACAACGCCCGCGCCGCCGCCCGGCAAACCGCCGCCGATGTGGCCGCCAACCAGGCCGCCGTGCAGCGCGCCAAATTGAACCTGGGTTATGCCACCGTGACTGCGCCGATTTCCGGTCGCATTGGCCGTGCGCTGGTGACCGAAGGCGCCCTGGTGGGCCAGAACGAAGCCACACCGATGGCGCTGATCCAGCAACTGGACCCGATCCACGCCGACCTGACCCAATCCACCCGCGAGCTGAACGACCTGCGCCGGGCCTTTCGCGCCGGGCACTTGAAGCAAGTCGGCCAGGACCAGGCCAAGGCCACGCTGATCCAGGATGACGGTAGCCTGTATCCGCTGCCGGGCAAGTTGCTGTTCGCCGAGATCAGCGTCGACCCGGGCACCGGGCAGATCATCTTGCGCAGCGAGTTCCCCAACCCGGACCTCGACCTGCTGCCCGGCAGCTTTATCCGCGTGCGCCTGGAGCAAGCCGTCGACCAGCAAGGCATCAGCGTGCCGCAACGGGCGATCACCCGCGACAGCGCCGGGATCCCGATGGTGTTGCTGCTGGACGCCGAGCAAACCGTGAGCCAGCAGCCGGTAGAACTGGGTTCGGTGGTCAATGACCGCTGGGTGGTGACCCGCGGCCTGAAGGCCGGTGACCGTATCGTCGTCGAAGGCCTGCAACACGCCCGCCCTGGCGAGAAAGTCCAGGTCGACGACAGCCCCGCGCCCATCGCCCAGGCATCCGGCCAATAAGGATCGTTAAACATGCCGCAGTTCTTTATTGACCGCCCGATCTTCGCCTGGGTGGTCGCCCTGTTTATCCTGCTGGCCGGCGCCCTCGCCATCCCGCAGTTGCCAGTCGCGCAGTACCCCAACGTCGCGCCGCCAAAAGTCGAGATCTATGCGGTGTACCCGGGTGCCTCCGCGCAAACCCTGGACGAAAGCGTGGTCAGCCTGATCGAGCAGGAGCTTAACGGCGCCGATCACCTGCTGTATTTCGAATCCCAGAGCAGCCTCGGTTCGGCCACCATCACCGCCACCTTTCAGCCGGGCACCGACCCGGAGATGGCCCAGGTTGACGTGCAAAACCGTCTCAAGGCGGTGGAGCCGCGCCTGCCCCAAGCCGTGACGCAGCAAGGTTTGCAGGTGGAGAAAGTCTCCGCCGGCTTCCTGCTGCTGGTCACCCTGACTTCCAGCGACGGCAAGCTTGATGACGTGGCGCTCAGCGATTACCTGGCGCGCAACGTGATGAACGAACTCAAGCGCCTGGACGGTGTGGGCAAGGCCCAGCTGTACGGCGCCGAACGCGCAATGCGCATCTGGATCGACCCGCAGAAGCTGATCGGCTTCAACCTGACCCCGGCCGACGTCAACGCGGCGATTGCGGCGCAGAACGCCCAGGTGTCGGCCGGCAGCATCGGCGATTTGCCGGGCACCAAGACCCAGGAAATCACCGCGTCGATCCTGGTGAAAGGCCAACTGTCGACCCCGGCCGAATTTGCCGACATCGTGCTCAAGGCCAACCCGGACGGTTCCACCGTGCGCGTCGGTGACGTGGCGCGGGTGGAAATCGGCAGCCAGGAATACCAGTTCTCCACCCGCCTGAACGGCAAGCCGTCCACCGCCGTCAGCGTGCAGCTGTCGCCCGGTGCCAACGCCTTGAGCACCGCAACTTTAGTGCGGGCGAAGATGGACGAACTGGCGCGCTACTTCCCGGCCAACGTCGAATACAAGATCCCTTACGACACTTCGCCATTCGTGAAGGTCTCGATCACCAAGGTGGTGTACACCCTGGGCGAGGCGATGTTGCTGGTGTTTGCGGTGATGTTCCTGTTCCTGCAGAACATCCGCTACACATTGATCCCGACGCTGGTAGTGCCCATCGCGCTGATGGGCACCTTTGCGACGATGCTGTTGCTGGGCTTCTCGATCAACGTGCTGACCATGTTCGGCATGGTGCTGGCCATCGGCATTTTGGTGGACGATGCGATTGTGGTGGTAGAGAACGTCGAGCGGATCATGGTCACCGAGGGCCTGTCGCCCAAGGAGGCCACCCGCAAGGCCATGGGCCAGATTACCGGGGCGATTGTCGGCATCACGCTGGTGCTGGTGGCGGTGTTCCTGCCGATGGCATTCATGCCGGGTTCGGTAGGCGTGATCTATCAGCAGTTCTCATTGTCGATGGCCACCTCGATCCTGTTCTCGGCATTCCTCGCCCTGACCTTGACTCCAGCCCTGTGCGCGACCTTGCTCAAGCCGATTGCCAAGGGCGAGCACCATGAGAAAGGCGGGCTCTTCGGCTGGTTCAACCGGCGCTTCGAGCAGTTCACCGACCGCTATGAAGGCTGGGTGGCCTACGCCCTCAAGCGCAGCGGGCGTTACCTGTTGATCTATCTGGTGCTGGTGGTGGGGCTTGGGGTGCTGTTCGCCCGCCTGCCCTCCTCCTTCCTGCCGGTGGAAGACCAGGGCTACACCATCACCGATATCCAGCTGCCGCCGGGTGCCAGCAAAAACCGCACGGTGCAGGTCGCCGAGCAGATCGAGGCACACAACGCCGGCGAGCCGGGCGTGGGCGATACCACGATGATCATGGGTTTCAGCTTCTCCGGTTCGGGGCAGAACGCCGCGCTGGCGTTTACCACGCTCAAGGACTGGTCGGAGCGCAGCAGCAAGGATTCCGCCGCGGCCATTGCGGACCGTGCCAACGCGGCTTTCAGTGAGCTGAAGGACGCGATTGCCTATGCAATCCTGCCACCGCCGGTGGATGGCCTGGGCACCTCCAGTGGTTTCGAGTTCCGCCTGCAGGACCGTGGTGGCGTCGGCCATGCCGCGTTGATGGAGGCCCGTACCGAACTGCTGGCCGCTGCCGAGAAAAGCCCGATCCTGGCCAACGTGCGTGAAAGCGCCCTGGCCGAAGCTCCGCAAGTACAGCTGGAGGTGGACCGCAAGCAAGCCAATGCCCTGGGCATTTCCTTTGCCGATATCGGCAATGTGCTGTCTTCGGCCATCGGTTCGGCCTATATCAACGACTTCCCCAACCAGGGCCGCATGCAGCGGGTGGTGGTGCAGGCCGAAGGTGATCAGCGCAGCCAGGTGGCCGACCTGATGAAGATCCATGTGCGCAACAATGCCGGGAAGATGGTGCCGCTGTCGGCCTTCGTCGAGGCGCGCTGGATTCAGGGCCCCGCCCAGTTGACCCGCTACAACGGCTACCCGGCCATCGCGATTTCCGGTGAATCGGCACCGGGCCACAGTACCGGCGAGGCGATGGAGGAAATCCAGCGCCTGGTCAGCCAACTGCCCGCCGGCCTGGGCCAGGAATGGACCGGCCTGTCGTTGCAGGAGCGCTTGTCCGGCTCCCAGGCCCCGCTGCTGCTCGGTTTGTCGCTGCTGATCGTGTTCCTGTGCCTGGCGGCGCTGTATGAGAGCTGGTCGATTCCGACCTCGGTGCTGCTGGTGGTGCCCCTCGGCGTGCTCGGCGCGGTATTGGCCGTAAGCTTGCGCGGGATGCCCAACGATGTGTTCTTCAAGGTCGGCCTGATTACCATCATTGGGCTGTCGGCGAAGAACGCGATCCTGATCATCGAGTTCGCCAAGGATTTGTATGATCAGGGTGAAGACCTGATCGACGCCACGCTGAAAGCCGCACGCCTGCGCCTGCGGCCGATCATCATGACCTCCCTGGCGTTCATCCTCGGCGTGGTGCCGTTGGCGATTGCCACGGGCGCCAGCTCGGCCAGCCAGCAGGCCATCGGTACCGGGGTGATCGGCGGGATGATTACCGCGACGCTGGCGGTGGTGTTTGTGCCGGTGTTCTTCGTCGTGGTCATGAAGCTGGTGCGCAAGCGCCACACGTAATAAATGCGCTATGGTGCTTACACATCCCTGATTTGTGAGCGCCATGCCCTTCCTCGCACGCACCCACCCTCGCCTGTCCTCCGCCGCCGTCCTGGGCCTGGCGGTGGGGCTCCTGGCTCCCGCCGACACGATCATCAGCAAAATCCTCATCGGCTGGAACGCCGGGGTCTGGACCTACCTGGTGCTGATGCTGTGGCTCACCAGCCATTCCCGCGCCGATGACGTAAAGCGTATTGCCGAGATCGAAGACGAGAACGCCAGCCTGGTGCTGTTCATGGTGTGCATCGCGGCGATTGCCAGCCTGGCGACCATTACCTTTGAACTGGTGGGCAGCAAAGACCTGAGCAGTGCCGAGCGCCTGTTGCACTACGGCTTTACCGGCCTGACGGTGATCGGCTCATGGTTGCTGATCGGGGTGATTTTCAGCGTGCATTACGCGCGCCTGTATTACACCTGGGACGGCCCCGAGCCGGCGCTGCGCTTTGCCGAGGATTTGCGCACACCCAATTACTGGGACTTTCTGTACTTCTCGTTCACCATCGGTGTGGCGGTGCAAACCGCGGACGTCGGCGTGGCCACCCGCGGCCTGCGCAAGGTGGTGCTGGGGCAATCGTTGATCGGGTTTCTGTTCAACACGGCGATCCTGGGGTTCTCGATCAATATTGCCGCCGGATTGTTTGGATGAAGCTGCACAAACCTTCTAGACGCTAAGCCCCTGCAGGAGCGAGCTTGTTCGCTCTTGGAGTGTTCCACCCCATAGGTATTTTATGGCCGCCCACAACTGGATCGACCTGGCTCAGGACGCCGACACCGGCATCGAGACCCTGCGCGCGCATTTCGAGGGCCACGCCTACGACCCGCACTGGCACGACAGCTACCTGGTGGGCGTCACGGAGCAAGGTGTGCAGCAGTTCAACTGCCGGCGCACCCGCCATAACAGCGTGCCCGGCCAGGTGTTCCTGGTGGAGCCCGGCGAGCTGCACGACGGCGACGCGCCCACGGCGGACGGTTTTACCTACCACATGCTTTACCTCGACCCGCAGTGGTTGGCGCGGGAGGTCAGCGCAGTGTTCGAAGAAGCGTCGCTCGACAGCCAGCTGGGGTTTGCCAGCACCCTGGCCAGCGACCCGCGCCTGGCCCTGGCCACCAGCCGGGCCTTCCAGACCTTGCACGGGGGTGAGCTGCGCATCGTGCGGCAACAGGCGATGGACCAACTGCTCGAACGCCTCACTGCGCAACTGCACTGGCGCACCCGCTACCATGAAGACCCTCGCCTGCCACGGGTGGCGCACAAGGCCCGGGAATACCTGCATGCGCACCTGCAGCAAGACGTGGGCATGGATGAACTGGCGCTGGCCTGCGGCGTCGATCGCTTCCGCCTGACCCGCGCCTTCAAGAGCGCCTTCGGCTTGCCGCCCCATGCCTACCTGGTGCAACTGCGCCTGGCCCGCGCCCGGCATTGGCTGGCCAACGGCAAGCAACCCGCCGACGTGGCGATTGCCCTGGGTTTTGCCGACCAGAGTCACCTGGGGCGCTGGTTCGTGAGGGCGTATGGCCTGACGCCGGCGGCGTATCGCAAGCGCTGCTCAAATCTTCCAGACAGATAACAACACCCTTGTGAAGATTGACTCCATTGGCCTGCCTATAGGAGTCGTATCCCGGTGTTCCCTTCCCTGCTGCCTTTTTTGCTATTCGCCTTCGTAGCCTCCATCACCCCTGGCCCGACCAATATTCTTGTGCTGAGCAACAGCGCGCGTTATGGGCTGAAAGCGGCGCTGCCGATTATCCTCGGTGCTTGTGGCGGTGCGGCGGGGATTGTGCTGCTGGTAGGCTCCGGCGTTGGCCAGTCGCTGGCGCACTGGCCCCGGGTACAGGCAGCGATGCAATGGCTGGGGGTCGCCTGGCTCAGCTACCTTTCCTGGCAGATCTTCAGCGGCCCCGCCGAGTCAATCGACCCGGCTGCCGTGCAAAAACCCCTGGGCATGGCCGGCGCCGCCAGCCTGCAACTGGTCAACCCCAAGACCTGGATGATGGCCCTGGCGGTGGTGAGTGTGTTTGCCGGCAATGGCGATGAGCGCCAGAGCCATGTGCTGTACCTGTCGCTGGCGTTCTTTGTGATCGCCTTGCCGTGCCTCGGCGCGTGGGCATTGCTGGGGGTTGGAAGCAGCCGGGTGTTTCGTTCGCCCAAGGCCATGCAACGGTTCAACCGCTGCATGGCGGTCTTGTTGCTGGTCTCAAGCTGGCTGAGCGTCTGGGTGTAGACACAACCGTTCGTCGGCACTGTCAGTTTTCACAGCTATCCGCTATCGAGCCTGCGGGTGTTTGATTTCCCTTGCCTATATGCACAGCCAGTGCTGTGCGTGACTTCCAGCAAGGAGTGGTCAGCATGCCCAACCAACCGATCGACCCCGATGACAATGCCTCGGTCATTGAAGACCCAGCTGTACCTGTTTCCGACAGCCCCCTGGCCCTCCTTGAGCCCGCGCCTCTGCCGGTGATCACAGCTGAAGACCTGGCCCCGCCCTATTCGGCGTTCCCGCCGGTCTCGCTTGACCGGTATCCCGATGAACCTTACGCCTATGGCCTGGGCATTCGGCATGTTCAGCCCTATGCGTATTTCGTCCTGGAAAAATGGCACACCTGGGCCATCTTCGACGCCTTTGAGTTGTACCTCAATAACGATCTTCTGGCCGATGGTCTCGTCCTGGACGACAATGATCGTTACGGCCTGTACATCATCGCCGAACGCATGCCTGAAGGTGAAGTGCAAGTACGCGCGCGGGTACTGCGCGCAGGCAGTGGCCAGGAAAGCACCTCGCCGACGCAAAGCATATTGATCAAGACCACCCGTCCTGGCGGGATTGAGAACAATGGTGACGACAAATGGCACAGTAAACTCAGCCTGAGTGTCGACGGCTTGCCCGAAAGCAGCACGATCAACATGGACACGATCAGTCGCGGGTTATACGCCGTAATTGCGCCCTATCCGAACGTACGCAAGAACGACACCATCGAGTTCTATTGGGACGGGATTGAGATCAGGCACCTGGTCACGGCCGCCGAGGCCGCCGGTATCCAGCCGATCAGGGTATTTATCAGCCAGGAAAATATTCTCAAGGGCGGCCTCAACGGTGCACTCACCCTGCGCTTCAGGGTGTTCGATGTGGTTCAGAATTACTCAGGGGAAAAATACCAGTACTCCAAGCCGTATGGACTGGTCGCCGAACTGGACCCCAGCTTGATGAGCGCGCCGTTTTTCCTGGTGGATGACGCGGAAAGCCGGCAAATCGATTACGACACGCAAAGTAATTCACTGTTCGAAATCCTGTTGCAGACCCCACGGGTGACACCGGCCCCGCTGCCCCCAAACCAGGTCACGATTACCCTGACGGCCACACTGGCGGACGGCACGATCGAAGAACTGGTGCTTGATCCTGTCGAAGTCAGGAACGGTCGGGAAGAGATCTTCCCGGTGGACCGCGATTTGATCGAGCGCGTCATCGGCGGCTCGTTCAGGGCTTCATTCGTCTGGCACACCGCCACCGGTAAGCACCTCGGACAGTCAGGCAGTGTTACCGTGACGGTGGTGGGCACACCGACCTCGATGCCGGCAGTGACCGTGACCCCGAGCGAGTTGGGCTTGATCAACCCGGACGATGATGCGTTTATCAGCATCCCGTCGTACCAGCCCCACGCCTACGATTCAATGGAAACCCTGGTCATCGAGCAGATTGTTCCAGGGGGCGGTGGAATGCGCTATTCCGACCCGCAACTGGCCGGGGACCAAGGTGGCACGCGCCGGGTAACCAGCGAGGTGCTGCAACGTTTCAAGGGATTAGGTGACGTCGCGGTGTACTACCTGGTCGATGACGGCGCAGACAGCCAGTTGCATGCCTACGGTGCGCTGATTGAACGCAAATCCCGGGTGCTGACAGTACGCATCGACGAACGCCTCGAAACCATGCCGGCCCCCACCCTGCAGGGCGCGATCGACGGCAACGTCGACCCGGTTGACGTAGTGGGCGACAGCGTGTTGCTGACGCTACCCTATACGGCAACTACGAGCCGCGACCATATCCAATGGAACATTGTGGGCACGGGCACAGGCGGTTCCGCCAGCGGTTCGGTGACGATCAACGGTGCGACACAGGGCCAGCCACTGGTACTGCAGGTCAGCCGTGCGGTGCTGGATAACAACTTCGATGGCCAACTGCGCATCACCTACAGCCTGGAACGCGAAACCCCGCTGCCCAAACTCACCTTGCGCTCGTTTACAACCCTCCTGACCGTGGGCCGTGGCGTGGAACTGGATGCCCCTGAAGTCGTGGAAGCCGAGCAGTACCCTGACCGGCTTGACCCGCTGGCGGCTCAATCGGGTGCAACGGTGCTGGTGAAATACCGGCGCATGCGCGAGAGCGAATCGTTTTCGGTGAAATGGGTGACGACCGATCTGCTGGGCAGCACCGTCGAAACGGGTTGGGGCAACCCCGACACCAATGAAGTGAGCGTGCCGATATCGGCCCGCACCATTGCCAAGGGGATTCGCAACGAGCGTAACCGCATCAGTGTGCAATACAGTTTTACCCGCAGCGGGTTTCTCCATGAGTCGGATACTCTGAACCTGGACCTGCTGCCGTTGAGTGGGTTACCCACACCAACCATCGACGGGGTCGGCAACAGCGTGATCCTGCCGACAAACGAGCTCGTCGCTCAAGCCCGCACCCGTGTGGCGGCCTGGCCTTTGGCCTTTGAAGAGCAGTTCATGTGGCTGCAATACACGGGTACCAATACCGACGGCAGTGCGTTCAACCTGGACACTTTTATCGCCACCCCTGTAGGAGAAAGCGCCACCCTGGGTGTCTCGCAACCCATACCATTGGCGGAGCTGCAAGGCCTCAGGAACGAGTCGCACCTGACCATTCGCTTCTGGGTCAGCCTGGCCGAAAGCACTGATAAAAACACCGCAGTATTGTTTGGTGTGCGCGAGCATATTATCCAGTCGATCCCCGCCACGTTGCAGCGCCCGGCCTTTGCCAATCTGCAAGGCGCCAACTTGACCATCGACCCACAGGACTGGCAGAACAACGCCTATGTGGCGGTGGCCTATAACGAAATGACCGCGGCCCACAGTATCGCCCTCGAATGGATTTACCCGAACGGCACCAAGGCGACCATCCCGGCGCAGAACGGCAACACCAGTAAGCGCGTCGACTTTCAGATCAGCCGGGACATCCTCGCCAACAGCGCGGGCAAATTGATCGATCTCCGCTATATGGCGACGATAGGGACGACTACCGTCCCGTCAGAGACACAGAAGCTGAGCGTTAACCGTGTTCCGTCTTCGGCGCTGCCTCGGCCGCTGATCAATGGCGTCCCTGCAGGCGGTGAGTTGAACCTCAATAACTTCAGCACCAATGCCACCTTGAGTGTTGCCCCTTGGCCTTTGGCCGCAACGGGCCAGAAGGTCTGGGTGCAACTGACCAGGGCGGGCAGCGCGCCGTTGAATGTGCTGACAAACTACAGTCTTCCGGCGGGAGAAGTATCGACCGGTTTGGTGAACAAGGCGGTACTGCGCACATGGCTGGACGGGCTGCCTAACAACAGCACCATCACCGTAACGTGCAAGGTCACGTTTGATGGCAGCAGCGTTGAATCCACCGCCATTACGTTCCCCACTGCGACTTACAGGGTTATTACTTCACTGAGGATTGATCAAAGCCAGCTTAATTTGAATGGTATTAAGGTGATCACTAACTGGCCAGCAACCGGGCTGGACTGGCCAGGCAATACAGCAACCCGCACAGCAAGCGGCGGCGTGAGTAACTATAGCTACGCTTCCAGCAACCCTAATATTGCTTTTGTGGACGCCAACACAGGCAAAGTAACCGGCCTCCGTAACGGTCAAGCGACTATTACTGTGAGAGACAGGAACAACGTCTCGCGAGCGTACGCAGTGGTTGTTTCCAATATTTTTCAACTACGCATTAACGAAACACCGCAATCTCCACAAGCTCAAATAAATTGGATGAGATCAATTGGAGGCAGCATAGTTTCCACTTGGACGCTACTGCAAACACGCTACACCCCTCCGGCTCGCTCAATTCCGTACGGATTGTGTTATTTCGATGCTAGCGGCAGGTGGTATTTCTTTGTTCACGCGTCAAACAGCGGTACACCAATTTACTCCACTACCGGACGGCCGAATTGGCCGGCATGGTGCATCACTCCGCTTTAGCAAATAACCGGGACCAAATAACCGGGACAGATTTATTCAACTCCCAAAAACCCACCCACAAAAAAAGGAAGCCTCGGCTTCCTTTTTTCTTTACCTCCTCTTTCTTAGAAATCGTAACGCACTCCCACATTAACCCCCCACGGCTGATCCACCTTCTTGCCCTGGGCATGTTCAATATCAGCGTGCAGCTTGACGTTCTTCGACACCGACATCGCCACGCCCGCTGCCACTTCAATACGCGAACCGAACACATCGTTGTTGAAGCGCTGGTCGTTCACCTTGACCTTGTTGCTGTGGTTGAACTCATGGGCCAACGCGGTACGCAGGTAGGGCTGCAGCACCCCGCCGCTCTCCAGCTGGATATTCTTGCCACCTGTCACGCCCAGCTTGCCCACCACGGAAGCGGTGCGATCACCCTTGGCCTGCAGGCCGTTGTCCAGCTCGTAACTTTGCGCCTGGATAATCGCTGCGCTCAGTTGCGAGTACGGTTCGACAAAGTAACCGTCGTCAAGCTTGATATGCCGACCGACTTCCGCCGATGCGCTCACGGCGTTCTGCGTGTAGTTGCCCTTGGCACGCTTGCTGTCGCTCATGGTCACGTTGACCTCGTTGTGCAAGCGGTTGAGCTTGACCACGCCGTCGAAGTACAGCCCGCTCTCGTCGTCGATCCAGGTGGCATACCCCCCCAGGTAGTAGCTGTTGACCTTGCCGCTGCCGGAAGTGTTGGCGCTGATGTCGGACGTGCTGTGACCCGCCATGACACCGGCCATCCACTGGCCATCTCCGCCCGACAATGGCGCATCGGCACCCAGGCTCAGGCCACGCTGGTTTTGCGTGTAGCCACCACCGTCCTTGTTCCCGGCTACCTCGTATTTGTTACCGTAGCCACGCATCCAGAACCCGTTGCTCTGGCCGTCGCTGAAGCGCAGTTCGCCCATGCGGGTACGCAGCAGGGACATCTCGCCGTACAGCACGGTGGGGGCCGTGTTGAACAACGCCATCACGGTTTTGGTGCTGTTGCTGGTGCCACGACGGTTAGGGTCGAGGTACCAGTCGGTGTCTTCCTTCTTCAGCCCGTAGGAATAGGCGCCCACATCCACGGTGTCGCCGTCCAGCGAGAAGTGCGCATCGCCGCCCTCAGTGTGCACCACGCGAATCGGCAGGGCACTCGCCAACTCGGAGCCGGTCGCCGCCAACAGCAGGCTGTGGTTGCCCGTGGCAACCCCGTTGACGTTGAGCAAGTCGGTCTGGCCGGTGCTGAAGTCGGTGTGCATCACATAGCTGCCGTCACCCGACAGGCTGTTGACGTCCAACTGGAAGAACTCATCGGCGCCGCCAAAGTGCACGGTGCCGCCGCCCATGATCAGGTCGCCGACTGAACTGTCATCCACCAGCATCCAGTGGGACGCAGAATTAACGCTCAACTCGGCGACGTTCTGCAGTTTGCCGGTGAGCCAGGAGCCATTGTTGAGCTGCAACCTGGCGGTGCTGCCGTCTTCGACCACGACGTCACCGACCAGGAAGCTGCGGTCGACGTTCATGTTGGCAGTGGCGCCGTTCATGACTTCCAGCAGCACACCGTTTGCGCCGGTCAGCGTGGATCCGTTGAGTACATGAATATCAGCAAGGGTGGATTCCCCGGGCCTGAACGAGCCGACCTGAATCGCCGAACCGGTCTTGCCCTCGACGCTCGAGCGGTCGAGGATCAGGCTGCTGGCGACAGTCGGGTCGTTATCCACGCCCATCTTCACGCCAATGTTTCCACCAACGATGCTGGTATTGAACGCACGGGCCTGGCCACTGAACAGGTCGATACCCACGCCATTATCAGCGGTCGCCTCGACACGCGAATCAGTCAGGTCCAGCACGCTGTAGGCACTGGCCAAGGCACCGCGGGTGCTGCCGGTGATGTGGCTGTTGACGACCGTGACGCTGGAACCATTGGTGTCGCCCAGGGAACGGGCCGCAGTCAGCCCGGTTCCGTTGTTGTGGGTAACGTTGCTGTTGGTGATCAGCACGTTGCTGCCCGTGACACGCACCGCGGCGACTGCCGAATCCCGCGCGACGACGTCCGAACCATCTATGCGGATGTCGGAGTTCATTGCGGTAATGTCCCGGGTGCTGCTGCCGGCATTGACAATCAGGGTTGCGGAATTGGCAGTGATTTGCAGGGTGGGCACTCCCAGAACCGTCAGGCGGGAACCTGCACGCAATTCAAAACTGTCAGGGCGCGGGCCAGGCCGCACCGTTTCATCCGGGCCGGTCACGACACGCGCCTCGGACAGCTGCGCCATGAACATCAACAGTGTGACGGCCTTGGCCTTGAAGGCAAGGCTTAAGGGAGTTGGTTTGAAATTGAATGGAGCTGACATCTTTACGGACCTCTGGGTTGGCGTTCCTTTACGGAAAAAACTGGCCGGTTCCGAAAAGCGTGTGGACCCTGCCAATCAAGCGGCGCCCAAGGTACCCAGAGCTGTTCCCAACATCTGTAGGACTAATCCCAAGGTGCTGTACTGAAAGTGAATGCAGTTTGTAGTCGACCCAAAGGCAAAAATGCCAAAGAGGAGCAAGGCTCCTCTTTGGCAACAGGCTTCAAACAGTATTAAGGAAGCGGGACGTCAGTGCCGTCGCAGTATTGGCCATTTGTTCCACCTACCCGAACCCCGCGAACAAGAGGATGGGCTTCATCGGAAGGTAATAGTCCTTCAGGCAGGCTGATGGTGTACCAGATCCGCGCGGAGCCGGCCAGCCTTGCAGCCGAGTTGGGCTGGATGGGTTTGTAGATGGTCGCATAGGGCCCCAGCAACATTTCGAACCCCGAATTGATCATGGCTTGCGTGAGCGGTATGGAGTTCACCTGACCCACTGCTGCCGTGACCTCTGTCATTCCTGCATCGTCGCTGTAGCCCTGCCAGTGCAGCGTAACTACCATCCTCAGTTCAAAGTGCTCCGAAGACGGAATAAACACCACAACGTTCCCGGGAGGATTTTCAGGCCTGAACGAACCGCAGTTGATCGACCCCGCTGTCGACAGATGTCGTACCTGCGGCGCGGCAAGCTCTTTGAAGTTGGCGTTCACCGTCACCGTCGTGTCAGGGGAAAACTGACGGTTGGTGCTGGCTCCTTGGGCAATGGTGTAGAACACCGTCTTGCGGCCATTGCCGTGACGCTCAATGAAGCTCCACGGGATTGAGAGCGGAATCACCTGGCCAGCCGAGGCGCCGGTCACCGGTCGGGTAACAACGAGTTCGCCCGAATAGTAAAGGCGGATCGTAAAGTCGCTGGCATCCGGTGTGGGTGCCGTACTCCATAACGTTACCCGGGCAATCGCAGGCCGGTTTGCGTGGTCGCGCTCCAGCACGTCGTCGGGGCCCTCGGTACCGATTGCGTCTACCCCTTTCACGACTACGGGCAGCAGGTCATCGTTGATCGGGTCCGGGCCAATGGGAGTGGGGCCGACAACAAACAGGTCCAGGTTGACGGTGGTGGTCGGTATCGCCGGGTAGTCGACAGATCGCCGCCGCACCACATAGGAAACCGTCAACGGCAATAGCCCTCGAGTGGCGCCATAGAGGTCTTCCAATACCCTGTACGGAACGTGAACTTCCGCCGGGAACCGGCTGCTGCCCAGCGGCTGGGCAGGCAAGGTCACGGTGGTGATGCTCGTCCTCAGTGTGACGAGGATTTCATCTCCATCGGCGCTGCGCAGAAAGTTCGTATATTCAGGAATACGCACGATCATGCCGCCGTCCAGCCCTACATCCTCCCGATCAATCAATTCGTCGCTGGGGGGAGAGGTTCGGTTAACCAGCGGTGCCAGCAGGTTCTCGGGGGCCGGAAACAGACCCACGTCCAGGCTGTAGGAAGCAGAAAGCCGCGCCGGGTTTCCTGCTGCGTCGAACAACTCATACCGCAAACTGCGCAGGCCATCCGGGCTGGCGTCAACCACGGACAATGGCAATGGGAAGCTCAGGTCCGCAGGCAGATTCCAACGTGGCGAAGGATCAGGCGGGCTGGGGGCATAGGGCTGATCGGAACCATTATAGTAAAGATACGCCCAATCACCCGCAGCGCGACCTTGCGCCACATAATCCGGGATCGTAAACACTGCGGACTCATTGGGCTTGCCTTCAAAGTAGTCACGGTCGGCAGGTGTGGGCAGGTCGGCAGGTGGTATGGGCGCCGGCGGCGCACCGGCGAAGCTGGCATACGGTGGTGTCAGGTCAACGATAACGATCTGCGGAACTGATCGGGTCTCGTTGTCAGGACCCGCAACGTAAACCTCGTACATGATCTCGTACCGCCCTGCGGGCCGCCGACCTTGAGCGATGTTCACCGGTATCTCAGGCCCTGGGTTAACAACGGTAAACGAATAAATGGGATCGCCCCACTCGCTGTCATCGAAATTTTTCCACCAGACAGTGACTGTATCGGGAGCAGCCGGATTGGTACTGAAGTCAGGCCATCGTGGAATGAAGAAATTCATATTCTCACGCAGGCTGAATTCCCGTGAGATCAATCCAGGAAAGCCAGGCACCCCACCTTCAAGACGACCATCAGGCAAATTGAAGACACCCGGATCGGCACTTCGATTCTTTGCATAGTTACGGATAAAGTCGATCGTTTCCTTTTTCATTACTTGCCTCCAGATATTAAGACGAACTACACCACACACACTTCCCTATCATTGACATAGCCGTTCGCGTCGCGAGACAAAGCGCCTGCACGCCTCTCACACGCCGACTATTCCCTGCACAACGACAAATACACCCAGCTTTTTAATCTTTGACCAAAGTTGCCTTCCCATCACTAGTGCAACTAATAACATCACCCGGTTTGCAAAACCCACCCGCTGGAAAGGTCAGGTCAACACGGACATGTCCGGTCCCCTTGACGTCTGGCCGGGAGTCACCCACCTTGCCCAGGTTGCGCCACACTTCGAAACTGGCGACAGCTGAACCGAAGTCGCGCATAGGCTCCAGGGTCCGGTCGAACGGTTCCACCACAACGTTAATGCCGTTATCAATATGGGGTTGCAGCACCTGGATGGTTGCGTCGTATTCAGTGCCGGCAATAGGATCAACCCAGTTATTACGCGCATAGCCTTGCCAGTGAAAACGCACTTCATCGTTAAGTTGCAAGCCGATATTGCCCGGGATCAACCAATGCACGCCATATAAAGCCGAAGGCGAAGAACAACAGGTCACATACTCGTTAGTCAGGGTGTGCTGAACTTGCGGAGGGGTAAAATCAATCAGCGCCGTCACATCGACATTCACAAAAGTTGGCGGTGACTGTTGTTCGTTGACCCCATTACTGGTGAGGTAATGGACCGGCAGACGTGGATTGACCGTCCCCTCGATCAGAGCCCAGGGGATATCGGTAAACCACACCAGTTGCCCTCCCACCTCCCCCAACTGCACGCGATGGCTGGCCACCGGGCCAACACCGTTCCAGAACAGACTGAGCAATTGACCCGCAACCGGGTCTGCAAACAAAGGAACATATGCCTGGGCATCCAGCCCACGATCCAGATGATTGAGCTGATTGGGAGTCCTGGAGCCGCGCCCTATCACCGTGACACTGGCCAGGGTCGGGTTAAGCAATGCGGGCGCATTGAAATGGTCCTGGCCGGCAATCGTCAGGTCGACATTGAACCGTTCCGATAAGGAACGAAATGGAGGCAGGGCTCCGCGAATGATTTCGTAGCGCACCACCGCCGCTTCGGGAACCAGTACAGGCGCAGGCCCCCTGAGGGTCAGCCATGGAATTTCCACATCACAAGGGAACCCCAGTACTGGCTGCGGGACTGTCGGACGGGCATTCCAGTAGGCGATTACCTGGTCCCCCGGCGCCCAATCGTCGTAGGCGGGGTCAATGCGCATGAACACGCCACGACGTGCATCATCGCGCTTGATAAGGCTGTCGTCGTATGCCGGTGGCCGAATTTGCGGACGCGGCAAGTTGCTCGGTAACGGCGTCAGTGCCAGCTGAAACAGCAGTCCGGCACTCTGACTGCTGAAATTGCCTGCCTCGTCAAAAATGCGGTAGAAAATATAGGCGTCACCGTTGTTCAACCTGCGAAAAATATCGGGGTCCACGTAAGCAACCAGCGGGTCTGAGGCTAACGCGATCACGTACTCGGCGTCCGCCGCGCTTAGCGGCGGGTTATCCCGGTTGGACAGGTAGAATTCAATCCGGTCCTTGTCCGAGCGCACGGTGTAGAACGGAATATTGAACGCCACCGGCACGTTATCGAGCAGGTATTGCTCATCGACGTTCGGGGTCGGGGCAACTGCAAAATCCACAGTATCCAGAGGGTTCAGTAACTCAGGCGAGTCCAGATCGATGGTGAGCGTTCTCCTGGGATTCAGCACACCGACGCCGCCAAAGGAGTCCTCAACCGAGTAGTAGAGTTGCGCGGTGCCGGAGCCCTCATCAGTCAATCGTGACAGGGGCACCTCCAGTGAGATAACCGCAGGCAGAGGGGGTGGCGGGCCAAACACCTGCCGCGAATCAACCACCTCATCGACACCCGCCCACACCCAGTGGAGGCGCACGGTGTGCGGCTCATCCAGCGGCTCGGGTCGCGGGTTCCACATCGGGATGTTGACCTGCAGCGGGCCCTGCAGGCGCGAGCGCGGGATCAGGCCCCGTGGGTCACCACTGTCGACGCCGGGTATGTCCATCGGGTCCAGCAACACAGTGCCCCCGTCGTCCGCGCCCAAGGGTTTGATCAGGTAAGTGGATTCAGAGACGTCAGACATGGGTTCAATCCTCAACACGGTGGACAGTGGCCTGCCGGCAGACGGCGTGTGTATACCAAGTGGCGTTGAGAGAATTAAGCGCCCGATTCCTTCGTCCGGATACTGTCAGAATTAACAGGTAGGCCCCTCCATTCGTCGCTTTTGCTCGGCCTTGCTGCCAGGGCGGTTACTGAGCAGCGCTTGACGAAATTTCCTACTTGGTGTTTCCTGAAACCGGTTTCAGGGATTGGTTTCGCCTTGGAACCCAGATAAATCCAATAAGAAAGGCCCGCCGCCGTGACTACTTTTTCCGCCGCCCAACGCAGCCGCGTGACCATGCTTGACGTCGCCGAGCGCGCCGGTGTGTCCAAGGCCAGCGTGTCGCGCTTTATCGGCGACGACCGTGCCCTGCTCTCCGATGCCATCGCCCTGCGCATCGAGCAGGCCATCGATGAGCTGGGCTATCGCCCCAACCAGATGGCCCGCGGCCTGAAACGCGGGCGCACCCGCCTGATCGGCATGCTGGTAGCCGATATCCGCAACCCCTATTCGATTGCCGTGATGCATGGCGTGGAAACCGCCTGCCGCCAGCACGGCTACAGCCTGGTGGTGTGCAACACCGACCGCGATGACGAGCAGGAGCGCCAGCACCTGGCGGCCCTGCGTGCCTACAATATCGAAGGGCTGATCGTGAATACCCTGGGCCATCACCTGGACCAATTGCTGGAACTGCAACGGGAAATGCCCCTGGTGCTGGTGGACCGCAAGGTCGAACCGCTGCACAGCGACCTGGTAGGGCTGGACAACCCGGTGGCGGTGCGCATGGCCGTGGAGCATCTGGAACAGCAAGGCTATCGCGACCTGCTGTTGGTGACTGAAGCCACCGACGGCACCAGCTCGCGGCTTGAGCGCCTGGACAGTTTCAAGGCGGAAATTGCCAACCGTCCGACATTGACCGGCGCCGTACTGGAGTTGGACGGCAAACTGGAACAGCGTCTGCGAAAGTTTCTGGCCAAATCCGGCCCCAAGGCGTTGTTCTGCGCCAACGGAATCGCGGCACTGGCCTGTACCCGTGCATTGAAAAATCTGGGCTGCGACCTGTTTGATGACGTAGGCCTGATCGCCCTGGATGACCTCGACTGGTACCCGCTGGTGGGCAACGGCATCACCGCCCTCGCCCAGCCCACCGAGGCCATCGGCGCCAAGGCCTTCGACTGTTTGCTCAAGCGTTTGCGCGGCGATACCGAGCCGACGCGCACCCTGGATTTCTTGCCGCAACTGATTATCCGGGGCTCGACCCAATCCCTTGTGGGAGCTGGCTTGCCGGCGATAACGGTTTCTCCGGCGAAGCAGTAGGCGGCTGACCGCCGCCATCGCAGGCAAGCCAGCTCCCACACGTTTATTTTGCGAATAAAAATGAAACCGGTTTCAGAGGTACACAACAATGCATAAATACCCCGTCTCCATCAGCCTTTCCAGTTACGGCGCCGACCTGGTCCGCCAGCAAGGCCAGTTGAGTTTCGTCGAGGTGCTGGCTGCCGCCGGCGCGCAACGCATCGAATGGCGCGAAGAGCTGCTGACCACCGAACACCCCCATGAGCTGGCGCAAGCCGCAGCCGATCAAGGCCTGGAGTGCGTGTTCTCGTCGCCCCTGGAACTCTGGGTGGCCGGTCGCTCACAGCCCAATGCCGAACTGGCCGCCACCCTCGACCGCGCCCAGGCATTCGGCGCCCGCTGGCTGAAAGTCTCCCTGGGCTATTTCACCGACACCAACGACCTCGACAGCTTGAGCGCCCTGCTCAACCGGCACCCGGTCAAGCTGCTGGTGGAAAACGACCAGACCCTGCACGGCGGGCGCATCGAGCCGATGCAGCGCTTTTTCAACGAAATCGAGCGGTTGGCGGTGCCGGTGAAAATGACCTTCGATATCGGCAACTGGCAATGGCAGGACCAATCGGCGACCACCGCTGCACGCCTGCTCGGCCGCCATGTGGATTACCTGCACTGCAAGGCCGTGGCCCGCCGCGCCGACGGCAAGCTGGTGGCCCTGCCGCCGGGCGCCGCCGACCTGCATCTGTGGGAACAACTGCTCAAGCACATGACTCAAGGTATTACCCGGGCCGTGGAATTTCCGCTGCAAGGCAATGACCTGGTGCCGGTCACCGCCCAGCAGGTCGCCGCCCTCGCCGTCCTCGGCCAGCCCCGCGTGGAGAACGCCCATGTCTGAGATCGATATCCTGTCGTTTGGTGAAACCATGGCGATGTTTGTCGCCGAACAGACCGGCGACCTGGCCCAGGTTGCCCAGTTTCACAAGCGCATTGCCGGCGCCGACAGCAACGTCGCCATCGGCCTGTCACGCCTGGGCTTCAACGTCGCATGGCTGAGCCGCGTGGGTGCCGATTCCCTCGGGCGCTTCGTGGTGGACACCTTGCAGAACGAAGGCCTGGACTGCACCCATGTGGCGGTGGACCCGCAGCACCCCACGGGCTTTCAACTCAAATCCCGCGAGGAAGCCGGCGATGATCCGCAGGTGGAGTACTTCCGCCGTGGCTCGGCCGCCAGCCATCTGTCGGTCGAAGCGATCAAGCCTGAGCTGTTGCAAGCCCGGCACCTGCACGCCACCGGCATTCCGCCGGCGCTGTCGGACGCCACCCGCGACCTGTCGCGCCAGTTGATGACGCAAATGCGCGAGGCCGGGCGCAGCGTGTCCTTCGACCCGAACCTGCGCCCGTCCCTGTGGGCGAACGAGCAACGCATGATCAGCGAAATCAACGCCCTCGCCTGCCTGGCGGACTGGGTGTTGCCGGGCTTGAGCGAAGGCCGCTTGCTCACCGGCTTTGAAGACCCGGCCGACATCGCCGCGTTTTACCTCGACCAGGGCGTGGAAGCCGTGGCCATCAAGCTCGGGCCCCACGGCGCGTATTACCGCACCCAGCTGGACCAGGGGTTTGTCGCCGCCGTGCCAGTGGCCAAGGTGGTCGACACGGTCGGCGCCGGCGATGGATTTGCCGTGGGCATGATCAGCGCGCTCCTGGAAAACCTGAGCTTCAGCGAAGCCGTGCAGCGCGGCAACTGGATCGGCAGCCGCGCGGTGCAGAGCCGTGGCGACATGGAAGGCTTGCCGTTCAGGACCGATCTGCCTCACACGCAAAAAGCCGGCTAATCAGAGTTACCCGTTACCTGTTGCCACAACTACAACAAGCTCAGGAGCAACCTTATGGAACCGTTGAAACTCGCCACCCGCCGTTGGTGGTACATCATGCCCATCGTGTTTATCACCTACAGCCTGGCGTACCTGGATCGCGCCAACTACGGCTTTGCCGCCGCCTCCGGGATGGCCGAAGACCTGATGATCACCCCGGGCATGTCGTCATTGCTCGGTGCGCTGTTCTTCCTCGGCTACTTTTTCTTCCAGGTGCCCGGTGCGATCTACGCGCAGAAACGCAGCGTGAAGAAGCTGATTTTCGTCAGCCTGATCCTGTGGGGCGGCCTGGCCACCCTGACCGGCATGGTGTCCAACGCCTACATGCTGATCGTGATCCGCTTCATGCTCGGGGTGGTCGAAGCCGCTGTGATGCCGGCGATGCTGGTGTACCTGTGCCACTGGTTCACCCGCGCGGAACGCTCACGGGCCAACACCTTCCTGATCCTCGGCAACCCGGTGACCATGATGTGGATGTCGGTGGTCTCGGGCTACCTGGTACAGCATTTCAGCTGGCGCTGGATGTTTATCATCGAAGGTTTGCCGGCGGTGCTGTGGGCGTTTATCTGGTGGAAGCTGGCGGATGAAAAACCCGCAGACGCCAAATGGCTGAGCGCCCAGCATAAAAAAGACCTGGAAACCGCCCTCGCCGAAGAACAAGTGGGCATCAAGGCGGTAAAGAACTACGCCGAGGCCTTTCGCTCACCCAAGGTGATCATCCTGGCGCTGCAGTTTTTCTGCTGGAGCATCGGCGTGTATGGCTTCGTGCTGTGGCTGCCGTCGATCCTCAAGGCCGGCCTGAAAATGGACATGGTCGAGGCCGGCTGGCTCTCGGCGCTGCCGTACCTGGCGGCGGTGATCGGCATGCTGGCGGTGTCCTGGGGCTCGGACAAACTGCAAAAACGTAAACGTTTTGTGTGGCCACCGTTGCTGATCGCCTCCATCGCGTTTTATGCGTCCTACGTGCTCGGCGCCGAACACTTCTGGTGGTCGTACACCCTGCTGGTGATCGCCGGGGCCTGTATGTATGCGCCTTACGGGCCGTTTTTTGCGATCGTCCCGGAAATCCTCCCGGCCAATGTCGCCGGCGGCGCCATGGCGCTGATCAACAGCATGGGCGCCCTCGGTTCGTTCGGCGGTTCTTACCTGGTGGGCTACCTCAACAGCAGCACCGGTTCCCCCGGCGCTTCGTACCTGCTGATGAGCGGTGCGTTGCTGGTGTCGGTGGTGTTGACGATCTTTCTCAAGCCCGGCGCCAGCGACCGCGAGCGCGCCCCGCTGCACTCCCTTGAATTGAAGGTAAAGACCTGATGAAAAAGTCTGTCGTGCTCTACAAGAAACTCTCTGCACCGCTGATGGCCCGCCTGCATGAACAGGCCGAGGTCACGCTGATTGAATCGCTGGATGAAAGCGGCCTGGCCAAACTGCGTGAAGCCTTGCCGACCGCTCAGGGCTTGCTCGGTGCCAGCCTGCGCCTGGATGCCAAGCTGCTGGATCTGGCGCCAAGCCTTGAGGCCGTGGCCAGCGTGTCGGTCGGCGTCGACAACTACGATATCGACTACCTGACCGAGCGCGGCATCCTGCTCAGCAATACCCCCGACGTACTGACCGAAACCACCGCCGATACCGGCTTCGCCCTGATCCTGGCGACCGCCCGGCGCGTGGTGGAACTGGCCAATATGGTGCGTGCCGGCAACTGGAACCAGAACATCGGCCCGCTGCATTTCGGCAGCGACGTGCATGGCAAGACCCTGGGCATTATCGGCATGGGCCGGATAGGCGAAGCATTGGCCCAGCGTGGGCACTTCGGGTTTGGCATGCCGGTGATCTACCACAGCCACTCGCCAAAACCTGCGGTGGAGGCGCGGTTTGACGCGCAATACCGCAGCCTGCCGGACCTGCTCCGGGAAGCCGACTTTGTGTGCCTGACCTTGCCGCTGACGGCTGAAACCGAAGGTTTGATCGGTGCTGAAGAGTTCGCGCTGATGGGCCCGGAGACGATCTTTATCAACATCTCCCGAGGCAAGGTGGTGGACGAGGCGGCGCTGATCGAGGCGTTGCAACAGCGCACCATTCGTGCGGCGGGGCTGGATGTGTTTGTGCGCGAGCCACTGCAGCATGACTCGCCGTTGTTGCGTTTGAACAATGTGGTGGCGACACCGCATATCGGTTCAGCGACTCATGAGACGCGGGAGGCGATGGCCAAGTGTGCGGTGGACAATCTGCTGGCGGCGCTGGCGGGTGAGAAGCCGAAGAACCTGGTGAACCCAGCCGCCTGGAAACACTGACTACTGAAACACCACAGCACCCAATGTGGGAGCGGGCTTGCTCGCGAAAGCGGTGTGTCAGCCACCGAATGCATCAACTGATACACCGCTTTCGCGAGCAAGCCCGCTCCCACATTTTTGATCGCATTTCAGATTAAATGACGAACCTGGCCACCATCCCGTTCAAATCCACCGCCAGGCGCGACAGTTCGTGACTGGCGGCTGAAGTCTGGTTGGCACCCGCCGCCGACTGTGTCGCCAGGTCGCGGATGTTCACCAGGTTGCGATCCACTTCGCGAGACACTTGAGCCTGTTCTTCCGACGCACTGGCGATCACCAGGTTGCGCTCGTTGATCAGGCTGATGGACTGGGTGATCTGCTCCAGGGCCACACCGGCAGCCCGCGCCATTTCCAGGGTGCTTTGGGTGCGCTGGTTGCTCTGCTGCATGGACTGCACCGCTTCACCCGTACCGCTCTGGATACCGGCGACCATTTTCTCGATTTCCTGGGTCGACTGCGCCGTGCGATGGGCCAGGGCCCGCACTTCGTCCGCCACCACCGCAAAACCACGCCCGGCTTCACCGGCACGCGCCGCTTCAATCGCCGCGTTGAGGGCCAGCAGGTTGGTTTGCTCGGCAATCGCGCGAATCACATCCAGTACCTTGCCAATGTCACGGCCCTGGGTGGCCAGGCCTTCGATCAACACCGAGGTGTTTTGCACGTCCTGGGTCATGGTCTGGATCGCGCCGACGGTTTCCACCACCCGGTCGCGCCCTTCCCGCGCAGCCTGGTTGGATTGGCTGGACGCCTCGGAGGTGGACACCGCGTTGCGCGCCACTTCTTCCACGGCGGCCGTCATTTCGTTGACCGCGGTGGCGGCCTGGTCGATTTCGTTGTTTTGCTGTTGCAGGCCCTTGGAGGCTTCTTCGGTGACGGCGCTGAGCTCTTCAGCGGCGGAGGCCAACTGCGTGGCTGAGCCGGCGATGTGCTGGATGGTCTGGCGCAGGTTGTTCTGCATCGCGGCCAGGGCGCCGATCAGGCGGGCCGGTTCGTCCTTGCCGTCGTCTTCGATCGCTTTGCTCAGGTTACCGCCAGCGATGGTTTCAGCAACCTCCAGCGCTTTGCGCAAGGGCGTCACGATACTGCGCGTCAGCAGCCAGGCCAGCAGTACGGTCATCAACGCAGCAATCACGGAGACTGCGATGATGCCAGTGATTGCATCCTGATAACTTTGCCCGGCCTCGGTGTCGGCCTGCTTCGCGTCAGCAGCGTTGATGGCAATCAGTTTATTCAACTGCTCGCCCATCTGATCAGTGCCGTCCTTGATACGGCTATTGATCAAGGCACGCATCTCTTCGACCTTGTTCTGCTGCGAAAGGGCCACCATCTCGGCCTGGGCCTTCAGATAATTGTCGAGCGTGAGGGCGAACGTTTTGTACAGCGCCGCCTCTTCATTCCCGGCTGGCATCCCTGCATAAGCGGCCTGTGCCGTCTTGACCTTGTCCACCAGCACACCCATGCGGGTTTGAGCCTCATCCAGAGCCGCCGGCTCACGGTTTACCAGCACACGAAAAGAGAGAATCCGCAGGCGCAGGACGTTTTCGGTCATGGTCGCCAGATACCCGACGCTGGGCAGTTGGTTGGAGCTCATGTCGACCGATGCCTGACGAATCAGGGTCATGCGGTTCACCGCAAACACCCCAAGAATAACGACAAGCAACGCGATGAAGGCAAAACCGAGAAAAGCTCGAGGTGCGATATTCAGGTTACGAAGGGACATAGGGGGCGCTCTTAGAAGTAGTGGCTGCGAGCATCCCTGCCGCGACACGGTCAGTGGGCGTCAACGCGCCGCTCTGACCGGCTGGCGCCACTGTTGTAATAGGTATGTGGGCCTATAAACGGTATCGGCCGGCTTGAGGATTTAATGGGGGATGTTTCGAAATTTTTTTTCACACTTCTGACAACTGGCACTTTCTGGCATCCTGCGCCTCCTTTTTCTTACCCGGGCCCGTATTTTGTCTGACACTCAAACCCCTCGCCCCCGTTATAAATCCGACCTGATCTACGGCCTCGACGACCGTCCGCACTTCAGCGCGGCGATATTTGCCGCCCTGCAGCACGTGCTGGCCAGCTTTGTCGGGATCATCACCCCGACGCTGATCGTCGGCGGCGTGCTGGGCCTGGAAAGCGAAGTGCCGTACCTGGTCAGCATGGCGTTGTTTGTGTCCGGGCTCGGCACCTTTGTGCAGGCCCGCAAGTTCGGCCCGGTGGGTTCGGGCCTGCTGTGCCTGCAAGGCACCAGTTTTTCGTTTATCAGCGTGATCCTCAGTGCCGGCTTCATGGTCAAGGCCCGGGGCGGCGGCACCGATGAGATCCTGTCGACGATCTTCGGCATCTGCTTCTTCGCGGCGTTTATCGAAGTGGTGCTCAGCCAGTTCATCGGCAAGCTGCGCAAGCTGATCACCCCGGTGGTCACCGGCACCATCATTACCTTGATGGGTTTGTCGCTGATCAAGGTGGCCGTCACCGACATGGCCGGCGGTTATGGCGCCAGCGACCTGGGCGCCGCCGGCAACATGGGCCTGGCGGCCCTGGTGCTGCTGACCATCGTGGTGCTCAACCGCTTCAACAACCCGTTCCTGCGCCTGGGTTCGATCGTGATCGGCCTGACCCTGGGTTTTGTGGTGGCCTGGTGGATGGGCCGCGTCGACCTGGGCGCCCTGCCCCAGTTGCCGCTGATCAGCGTACCGGTGCCGTTCAAGTACGGTTTTTCGTTCGACTGGGTGGCGTTTATCCCGGTGGCGGTGATCTTCCTGATTTCGCCCCTGGAAGCCGCCGGTGACCTGACCGCCAACTCGATGATCTCGCAACAGCCGGTCAAGGGCCCGCTGTACATCAAGCGCATCAAGTCCGGCCTGCTGGCCGACGGCCTCAACTCGGTGATGGCGGCCACTTTCAACAGCCTGCCGATGGTGACCTTCGCCCAGAACAACGGGGTGATCCAGTTGACCGGCGTGGCCAGCCGTTATGTGGCGTACTTCATTGCCGGGCTGCTGGTGCTGCTGGGGCTGTTCCCGATGATCGGCGCGGTGTTGCAACTGATGCCCAAGCCGGTACTCGGTGGCGCCACGCTGATCATGTTCGGCACCGTGGCCGTGGCCGGGATCAAGATCCTCGCCGAAGCCGGGCTGCACCGGCGCAATGTGCTGATCGTGGCGATCTCCCTGGGCATGGGCCTGGGTGTGGCGGCAGTGCCGGAAGTACTGCGCGAGCTGCCCAAGGCACTGCACAACATCTTCGAGTCGCCGATCACCGTGGGGGCGTTCTGCGCTATCGTGCTGAACATCTTCCTGCCTGAGGAGTTCATAGAACTGGAAGAAGATGAATTTGATCCGGAAGCCTCCACCCTCAAAGTGATGCAGGACCCGGACGTCACGAAATAGGAGAACCCGTTTTATGCGCAAGCTCATGGTTTTGTCACTGCTGCTGCTCACCCTGAGCGCGTGCGCGCTGTTCCCCAACCGCGACCCGGTGAACATCAACGTGGTGGGCATCGAGCCGCTGCAGAGCCAGGACCTGGAAGTGCGGTTCGCGGTGAAACTGCGCATACAGAACCCCAATGAAACCGCCATCGACTACAGCGGCGTGGCCCTGGACCTGGAGGTCAATGGCCGGCCGCTGGCGTCCGGGGTGAGTGACCAGGGTGGCTCGATCCCACGCTTTTCGGAGACGGTGCTGACGGTGCCGGTGAGCGTTTCGGCGTTTTCCGTGTTGCGCCAGACCCTTGGCTTGAGCCAGACCCAGAGTTTGAATAACCTGCCGTACGTGTTGCGCGGGAAACTCGCAGGTGGCCTGTTCGGCACCATGCGTTTTGTGGATCGCGGGACCCTGGACTTTCCCAACACTGCCACTTGGTAACGACATGGATGCGCAACCTACGCTGTATACCGAACGGCTGATCCTGCGGCCGTTGACGCTGGAGGATGCCGAGGGTGTCCAGCAGCAATTTCCGCACTGGGAAGTGGTGCGTTACCTGAATGCCCTGGTGCCCTGGCCGTACCCGGCGGATGGTGCGCGCAGCTATCTGGAGCAGGTTGCATTGCCGGCGATGGCTCGGGGTGAGGAGTGGCATTGGTCGATCCGCCTGAAAAGCGCGCCCGAAGGGTTGATCGGCAATGTCAGCCTGATGGACGAGGTGGACAACAACCGCGGTTTTTGGCTGGCGCCGCAATGGCAGGGCCAGGGGTTGATGGCCGAGGCCAGTGCGGCGGTGACCGAGTATTGGTTTGAGGTGCTGGAGCGGCCTGTGATGCGCGTGCCCAAGGCGGCGCCGAACCTGGCCTCGCGGAGGATTTCCGAGCGGACGGGGATGCGGTTGGTCAGGACGGATGAGGGGCAGTTTGTCGCGGGGAGTTTGCCCAAGGATACCTGGGAGATTACCCGGGAGGAATGGCTGGGGCTTCGAGGATGAAGATCAAAAGCTAAAGCGGGCACGGTCAACTGTGGGAGCTGGCTTGCCTGCGATAGCATCAACTGGGTGTACCTGATGTACCGAGTTGTCCGCATCGCGGGCAAGCCAGCTCCCACAGAAAAGCAGAGCTGCACCAGCTTCAGGGCCGTTGAGCCGCTGTAACAGCGGGACCATGAACCGCCGTTACCGAAGAAACGGATATGGTCTCAATCAGCAATAAACCGCACCCCAGCCCTAACCCGCTCATCCACGGTCAATTCGAAAATATCCGGCCGGGCGTAATGACCGACCACATCATAGTCGTACCGCGCCCGCACCAAATCATCCGTGTCAATCTGCGCCACCAGCAACCCCGCCCCACCGAGCAACGGCCCGGCAAGAATGTCCCCCATGGGCCCGACAATTACACTGCCGCCTGCTATCAGAGGGCGCTCGGCTGGCCAGTTCGCAACCTCCACACCCAACGCCTCGGGTGACGCCTGCACCTGACACGCACTCACCACAAAACACCGCCCCTCATGGGCAATATGCCGCATGCTCACCTGCCACATTTCCCGCTCATCCACCGTCGGCGCGCACCACACTTCCACACCCTTGGCGTACATCGCGGTGCGCAACAACGGCATCATGTTCTCCCAGCACACGGCGCCACCGATGCGCCCTACCGCTGCATCAACCACCGGCAACGTCGAACCATCGCCCTTGCCCCAGATCAGGCGCTCAGTGCCGGTAGGCATCAATTTGCGATGCCTGGCCACCAACCCGCCCACCGGCTCGAAATACAGCACCGTGCAATACAGCGTACTGCCACTGCGCTCGATCACACCCAACACCAGGCTCGCCCCGGTGCGCGCCGACAAGCCGGCCAGCGCTTCGCTCTCCACACCCGGCACATCAATCGCATTGGCAAAATAACGGGCAAAGGCCTCGCGCCCTTCAGGCAGGCGATAACCCAGCTGGGTGCCGAAGCCCTCACCCTTGGGATAACCCCCGAGCAACGCTTCGGGCATCACCACCAGTTGCACACCGCTGCGCAGGATTTCATCCTCATAGGACAGGATCTGTTCCAGGGTCTCAGCCTTGCCTCCCGGCAAGGAACCGATTTGCAGCGCAGCCACAGTAGAAACAGGCATCACGATCACTCCGTATCAATGGGGGTTGCCCATTCTCCGGCCAGCGGCAATCATGAATAAAGCCCACTTCGCTGCTAACTGATATGAGCCATATGAATATCGCCAACGTCGATCTCAACCTGCTGAAAACCTTCGAGGCCCTGCACGACGAATCCAGCGCCAGCCGTGCCGCCCTGCGCCTTGGCGTCACGCAGTCGGCGATCAGTGCAGCCCTGCGCCGCTTGCGTGATGTGTATGGCGATCAGTTGTTCGTGCGCACCGGCCGGGGCCTGGCGCCCACCTTGCGGGCCAATCAGTTGAAGCCGGTGATCAGCGAAGCCCTGGATCGCTGCCGCCAGAGCCTGGCGATGGTGGATCCCCAGGGCAATCACTATCAGGGCCGTTCGGTGGTGGTGGGGTTATCGGATGATTTCGAAATCGCCTACGGCCGGCGGCTGATTGAAGAGATTGCCTGGCGTGCGCCAAAGCTGCGGTTGATGTTCCGCCAGACCCACAGCCAGATCGTTGCCGACGCCCTGCTCGACCGCAGCCTGGACCTGGCAATCACCGCCGGCGGGTTTGCCGAGCGCCGGTTGAGCCGGCAGGTATTGGGGGAAGGCCATTACGCGTGCCTGGTGGACCCCGACAGCCTGGCGCCGGGACAACAGGCCATCGATCTCGACGAGTTCGTCAGGCGCGAGCATGTGCTGGTGTCATCCGGCGGGTTTATCGGGATCACCGACGAGGGCCTGGCCGCGCAGGGGCTGAGCCGCCACGTAGGTGCCTCGACCACACACTTCGCGGCGCTGCCGTTTCTGCTCAAGGGCAGCCAGGCGGTGGCGACCATCCCCGGCCATGCGGCCCAGGCCATCGCGCAGATGACCGGACTGAGGGAGCTGCCTTGCCCGCTGGCGCTGCCGCGTTACCCGGTGGAGCTGGGCTGGCGCACCCAGGCGCAACTGGATCCGTTGCTGCTCAAGGTGCGCGAGGCAATCGAGGCTTGTTTTACTTCGCCGCCATCAGGCGATTGACTTCACTGCGCACCATGTTCGAGAACTCCGGCGGTGACATGCCGTCCAGTTCTGCACGTACCCATTCGGCCCATTTGCCCTTGCGTTTGGCGCGCTCGCCAAACAGGCGGGCGGCCTCCCCCTTGGCCTTGCCCAGGTTGCTTTGCCAGAGGTCGTAGAGACGGGACTTTTCATCTTCCAGCGCGGCGCGCTCGGCGAGGGGCTTGTTGGCCAGATTGAAGCTCATGTTGAATTACCTGCTGCACAAATAGGTGACATCTTACACTGTAGGTTGAAATTTCCTGGCCTGGATTTCTCCTAAGCTGACCACAGGAAAAAAACTGCAACTTTTGCCCGCTTCAAACACTCCATTCTTCATCAAGCGCATTCATTGCCACATTCACCCGCAAGGAGTTAACCCAATGGCTCGCAAATCTGCCGCCCAAGCCGTCGAAGACCAAATCAAGGACCAAGCCTTCAGTGAACTGACCGCACTGATCGAAGAATCGGACAAGCTGCTCAAAAGCAGCGCGTCACTGGTGGGAGAAGAAGGTGAAACCCTGCGTGAACAGGTCGCCATCAAGCTCAAGCAGGCGCTGGACTCGGTGTCCAATGTGCGCGAGCGCAGCAAGCCGGTGGTGGATGCCACCGAAACCTATATCGGTGGCCACCCATGGCAGACCGTGGCGATTTCCGCCGGGTTTGGCCTGGTAGTCGGCCTGTTGCTGGGCCGCCGCAACTGATCTGATGCAACGGCTGCGCCCTCCCCGGGCGCAGCTCGCTTCAGGCCTGTGCCAACACCCGCAACCGACTCAATTCCTGCGTTTCGATCTCGATCCCGCCTGACAGCGACTTCGCCCGTGTGCGATGGCGCCGATCCCCCGGCAAACGCCGCAACCCTGCCGCATGCATCTGTCGCACCAATTCCTGGCTGCGCTCGGCGAAGCTCTGCCCGGCGGTCTTGCTCGGGTCGATCACGATCAGCAGTTGGCCGGTCCATGGGGTGCGGGCGCCGGGGTGATCGGACCAGTTGAACTCAAACGAGAAGTTACCGCCCGTGAGGGCTGCCGCCAGCAGCTCAACCATCATCGACAGGGCCGACCCCTTGTGCCCGCCAAACGGCAGCAGTGCGCCGCCTTCGAGGATCGCCTTGGGGTCCTGGGTCGGTTGGCCGAGGCTGTCCACACCCATGCCCGGCGGCAGGCGCTCGCCCTTGCGCGCGGCAATCTGCACGTCGCCATGGGCGATGGCGCTGGTGGCCAGGTCAAACACGATCGGCAGGCCATCGGCGCGGGGCGCGGCGAAGGCAATGGGGTTGGTGCCGAACAGCGGGCGGTCGGCGCCGTGGGGCACCACGCAGGTCATGCTGTTGACCACGCTCAAGGCCACCAGGCCTTCTTCAGCAAAAGGCTCGACATCCGGCCAAAGCGCCGCGAAGTGGTGGGAGTTATGGATCGCCAGCAAGGCAATCCCGGCACTGCGGGCCTTTTCCACCAACAGCCCACGGGCGGCTTGCAGTGCGGGCTGGGCGAAGCCGTTAGCCGCATCCACCCGCACAAACCCGCTGGCCACATCCTCGACCACCGGCACCGCCTTGCCGTTGACCCAGCCACTGGCCAGGGTCGAGACGTAACCGGGGATACGGAATACACCGTGGCTGTGGGCACCGTCGCGCTCGGCGCTGGCGCAGTTCTCGGCCAGCACCTGGGCCACATCGGCCGACGTACCGTGGCGGACAAACACCTGGCGCAGCAGGTCGGTCAATTGCGCATAACTGAGTCGCTCTGATGAAGACTCGACATCCAAAGGCGATGCAGACATCTGAAGCTCCCGTTTAATTATTGGAATGGGCAACAGCGTACAAGAATCGGTCCGTCGATTAGACAGGGTTTGCCCCATGGCTGTCGACAGGGAGCGCCAGACATATCTAGCCCCTCGTGGCGCCAGGCCTGGATAGGTTGCAGGCACGCAACTCTTCAAGGATCAGGATGATGAGCCACACCCCTCTCCCGTATTTTTTCCCCGAAGCCATGCGCGTGGGCTGGAGGGCGCTGGACCGTGAGCGCCAGCTGAACATCGACAGCAGGGACATCGAGTTTCTCGGCAAGGTGTTTTTTGCCAGCGATGCAGGCCGTCGCCAACAGTCGCCGCCAATGATCGCGCAGCGCATCTGGTTGAATAAAAGCACTGCCAATGCCGTCGAACTGGCCGGCAGCTTCATGATGAGTTCAACCAGCGCCTACCCACATGCCTGGCTCTACACCCCGTACGGCGGCCTGGAAAAATTCGACAGCCCCGCCCACTTGCTGACAGCACTGACCGAGCGCTTGAAAACCCCGGACAGCGCCACGCAACTGCTGTACTTCCTGCCCTTGCAGCAACAACCATCGCCGCTACTCGACAACCGACTGGTGCTGACACCGGAGGCCATGCTCGGCGACGTATTGGGTGAACAGGAAAAAACCCTCAGGCGCTATCAGGAGAATAATCGCCAGGCGCTGCTGGCGGCGTTGAAACAGTTGCCCGCCCTCGGCGCCCTGCTTTCAAAACTGCTCGAAAGCGTCTGCCGCCCACTGTTCCCCGGGCTCAGCCCCGGCGAAGCCCACGTGAGTTTTTTCGCCATACAGCCCGTTGGGCACACGGTGCCTCGCTGGCTCGACTCGCTGCAACTCAATGACGCGGTGCTGTTGTACTACCGTGAACAAGCCTGGCCCGCCGGGCAAACCCGGGAGTTCTTCCACCCCAAGCGGCCTGCCGACGCCAAGGCCCGCGACACGCAGCGTTGGGAAACCGCGATCAAACAAGCAGCCGGCCAACTGATCCCGTTCCTGCACAGTGCACTGGAGACGTTCTGGAACAGCGAGATCGCACCGGGCGTGTCGCGTCGGGCCTGGTTCGCCCGGGCCATGGCCGCCAATGCGCAACTGGATCTGCTGTTCAAGCGCCAGCAATCCATCATCAGTCCGGAGCAAAGCCGCGCATTGGCAGCGCTGTACTCTTCCCGGGGTAACGAGGCCCCCCCGAACAGCCAGACGCTGCGCGTCGAGAACGTACAGATCTGGGAGCAGCCGAGCAACGCCGTCGAGCTGGCCAGCACCTTGATGATCGGCAATTCGCAGACCTTTCTCTACACCCCCGAGAAGGGCCTGCAGGTGCTCGGGACCTACGACGACCTGATGGACACCCTCAAGGCCATGGTCAAGGCGCCAGGCTATGAAGATGACCTCTACAACCTGATGTCCCTGGAGGAGCGGGCGCTGTTTGTAGGGTTCAAGACGCCGCAGTTTTCCGGTACTCCCATCGCCGGCAATCTGTTTGAGCAGGTGCTCGAAACCATCATCGGCAAGCAGCAACAGAACCTACGCTACGCGCTAGATCTGTACCGACGCACCCGCGCCGGCATTGACCCTTCCGCCTTGCTCGACTACGCGCTGGATGTGCGGTACATGATCGACAGCCACCTCCCGGGCCTGGATACCGCGGGACGCTGGACGCCTCATTCGGTACTGGCCGACCCGACTCGCCCGGTGTCGCTGGCCGCCGAACGTGCCGCCCTGCTGCAAAAGCAGATGACCGATATCCAGGACACGCTGGCAACCCAGGTGCGAGCGCAACCCACATTGGCCAACACCGTCAATCAGGCGCTCACCGCCGAGTTCAACCGCCGCGGCTTGGCTGGCCACGATCCCGGCAAGATCTACGTCAATCGCTACGCCGCCAGCGCAAGCGCGACACGCGCCACTGCGCCCCTGGAAAGCCAGAGCCTGCGCAGTTACTTTCTTGCGCGCCTGATACACAAGCGCGGGCCGATTCCGCAAACGCCGCACTATGGCCTTTACGCCAGCCAGGGCGATGGGTCTGTTACACCGCTGGGCGGCCTGGACATTGCGCAAGCCAACGCGGCGCTCGATGCCGCACTGGTCAAGTTTCATCACTCCAACATTGCCGATATTCCCCGCGAATACCTGGAACAGCTCAAGGCGCCGATGGCCCATGCCATGGCGGTGGCGATCCAGGGCGAAGCCAGGCTCAGGCGCCTCAACAACAGCCTGGACGCGCGTGATGAGGCGATCGTGCAGACGGTGTTTGATCTTAAACACCCTGATCGCCGCCGGCGCCAGGGCCTGGGTGGATTCATCCCGGATGCCTATGCGTTGACCGTCGAACCCGAGGGCCTGACGCAACGGGTGCCCCTGGCGCATTGCTTGATGCTCACCGAACGCGGCGGCCTGGCCCCGTCCCACTCAGGCCGGGCCGTGCTGTGGACGCCGGCGCGCGGTCTGGAGAGTTTCGCCAACGTCAGCCAATTGCAGACAGAACTGCAACGACGACTGGCCGCGCCGGACCTTCGCAGGCAGCTACTGGCCAATCTCGACCCGCGCTATCTCAAACCGCACCAGGCCTGCGCACTCGGTCAGTTCATGCTGATCAACGGCGCGGTCGCACAGCACTGCCAGCAGTCCTGGATTGATCATTACAGGGCACAACGGGCTCACTGCCTCACCCTGACGCTCTCAGGGGACGCCTTGCTGAAGCGTCTCGGGGGGCTGGAAAAGGCCTTGCCGGCCAACGACCTGGGCCATGCCTCACAAATCGCCCAGACCTTCATGGCACAACAATCACTGCCCGCCTGGCTGGGGATGGCGTCTGTCAGCCAACAGCGTCGCCATGTCGAAATCCTTGAGCAATACCGCCACAGCCTCACGGACGACAAGGATTACCTTGACGATTTCCTGCCGCTGCCAGCGTATCTCGGCAGCAAGCTCATCGACTTGTTGCAGCCCTATGACGTGCGCCCGCAAGACGTCTACATCCTGCCCAAGCTGGTATTGGCCGGCCAGCGGCAGAACCTGGTGGACTACGCCCTCAATCACGTCAGCCAGCAAGCTGCTGCATTCGATGTCGAGTCCACAGCCGCCGGCCTGACACCTGCTGTGGTGCGCCAGATCCTCGCGCGCCTGCCCCTCAAGCAGGACCACCAGGCTTGCCTGGTCGAAAAACTCACCCCGGGCAAGCCGGGCGCAGACGTGCGGGAGCGCCGGTTTATTCGGCAACTGCCCTGGCAACTGTTGCAAAATGCCCACGCGCTGAGGCTGCAGGAACTGTTATCACCCGCGGGCCTGAGCCTGGTCGAACAGGTCCTCGACATGCCGGACGCGCTCGCCCGCGCAGCGGTCGAGGGCGCGACCTCGACAGTGCGTCCGCTGGAGTTGATCGCCACGGCGGGGGCCCGGTCCATCAAGGCCCTTGGGGTCTACTTGATCAGTGCCGTCGAAAGCACTCCGCTGGTGATGTATGCGCCCTATGGGCCGCAACAGGCGTTCCAGGAGTTCGACAACGAGGCGGATTTGATTCGCCGGCTCAACCTGCCCGGCCCCTTGCAGGACTGGGTGATCGGTCGCCTGCCAGAGGCTGAGCAAGCCACGTATAGACACCTCTGGGCCAGCACGGTCGGGGGAACCTCGGAAATCACCCTGGGGGCCAATCCGATCAGGGGCCACGCCCTCAAGCAGTTGTACCGCGACAACATCGGATTGATCTCGAACCTGTTTGAACAGCAATCCCAGGCCAACGGCCGGTCAGCCTGGGACACCCTCAAAGCCTTGTTCAGCAGCGGACTGCAGCACGCGCAGGCGTTGCTGCCGGGCAAGCTGATGGTGCCGTTGGTGATCTGGCAAAGCTACACACTGTTCAAGACCTCTGCCGAAGACTTGCAGCAACACCGCTGGCGCGATGCGCTGCAAAGCTTTATTGGCGGTGTCGCGCAAATGACTTCGATACGCGCATTGATGGATGGACCACCCACCCCTGGCGCCGCTCCACCGCCGCCCGCGCCGACGCAAACCGCCAGAGCCTGGCAAGACATCGATACCACCGCCCAAGCCCGGACCCGGCTACAAGCGTACGAAGCCAATGACATCAGCCTCGATAGCCTGACGGCAGGCAGCTCGGGGGTCTACACAGCGACAGACAATCGGCATTACCTGCCTTGCGCAGGCAAGGTCTATCGAGCCAAACCGGTTGATGGCCATTGGCGGCTTTTCAGTGCACGGTCCAAAGGACCGTTTGTGCGGCGGGATACCGAGCGTAAATGGACCCTGGTTCCAGAGGCCTCGGTTCGCCGTTATGGCCCTGGCTGGAGTTCGATGATGGAACGCCGGGAAGTGAGGACAGAGGTGGACCGGGTGATGAATGTCGAAGCTCGAGGCCTGAGCGAGATTCGGCGTGCTTCGCCCCTCAGGGCCCAGGCAATCGTCGAGGCACTGGACCTGGCAACCTTTTACCTGCACAACTGCCAGCAGAACCTGAAACTGCTCGATCACCAATACCCGCCCGTGACCCGGGTGCATCGCTTCATCAACCGCTTTTTTGGTATCCCGATAGACGCCGACACCGGCCCGGCCAAATTTCCGGCAGTCCTCGCGCAAAAGCTCATGGACACGGTGACCGCCCTCCTCGATGAGGCGCTGGAGCCGACACTCTACTCGCTCAATTCCCGGCGTTTCGTCTCCGGTGCGCATATTGCCGAACCCGAACGGCACTGGGCGTTTACCATTGACGGTGACCCGGATCGTCGCATCTATCTCACCGAAAACTTCTTCAACCCGCCCACAGCCGATTTCGAAGGGCACCTGATCAATCACTTCGATCAAAGAGCCCATGCCCGCGCGACTACGTTGATTCATGAGTTGACCCATATCGTGAGCAATACCGCCGACGTCGCCTACCTCAATTCCACATCGCCTTTTTCCGACCTGATCGAAGTACAAACTCAAGCCGGACGCGATCTTCGGGACTGGCTGCGCAACGTGCAGGAGAATGCGTACTCGATCACCACGCCAGTGGGGCAGTTGTTCAAATCAGCGGACGCGTGGGGGGCTACCGGGTCTGATCTGGGAACCGACCCGGAAGATGACTACATCAAGCAGCAGATTCTTGCCACGACCGGAGGCGTGGACTTGAGCAATGCGCGGGGAATTTTCAAAACCAACCTGACGCGGCGGTTCAACACACAGATGGATAACGCCGACTCACTGACCTTGCTGATCACCACCCTGGGGCGCCAGCTGGACCCCGTGCCTTCGATTGCCGAAGCCACACCGTAACAGACAGGGTGCGGGCCGAACGCCCGCACCCGTCAGTTCATTCAGTCTTTCTGATCGCGCAACACATTGCCCGACTCACCGTCGATGCGGAACTCATAGACCACGCCATCGGCCTTGCGCCCCTCACCTTCCCAGTAGCCATCGTTATCGGCTTCGATCTTGTAGATCTGGACGTAACCAGCCTTGGTCTTGGCGGTCTCGATGGCTTTTTCAATGGTGATCCAGCCTGCGCCCGGTTTGTCCGCCAGGGCGGCGCCAGCACTGAGCAAGGCGGTGGTTGCGACAACGGCGGCTAAGGTTTTCTTAAGCATTTTCGTGCTCCATTAGGAAATGAGTGTTATCTGTCCTGAATTTTTTAGGGCCCTGCAGACGAGAATTAGTTCCAATTGATGTGCATTCGCCATGATGGCTGTTCTCGCCGTCCTGCTGTGGAGGTTAGAATGTCGGAAATCAGGATGAGTTAATGACAGATAAGTCCCTATCAGAAGCCGAATACGACGCCATCACCGATGCCGCTGCGCACTGGTGCATGCGTCTGCACGCCGGCGATTGCACGACGGCGGAGCGTCAGGCCTTCGAGCAGTGGCACGATGCGCATCCACTGCATGCCTTCGAATACGCCGCGATGCTGGAAATCTGGGACGTCGCCGATCACTTGCCCCGCAGCGAGCCGGCCCCCGTCGTGGCGCGGCGACAACCTCGCAGCCGTTTGAGGAACTACGCGGTAGCGGCGGCGATATGCCTGGTGGCCTTGCCACTGGCGGCCTTTACCGGCTGGGAAGCAGGCTGGCTGCCCAGCTCGTACAACCATTACGAAGCTGAAAACAGCTTGCGCCTGGTCACCCTTGACGACGGCAGCCAGGTGGAACTGAACCTGGGCACCGAACTGGTCTACAGCAATTTCAAGGATCAGCGCCGGGTTACCCTGAAAAAAGGCGAGGCGTTTTTCAAGGTCAGCCATGACGCGCAGCATCCGTTTATCGTCCACGCCGGTGACGGCCAGGTTCGGGTGACCGGCACTCAGTTCAATGTCTGGAAATACGAAGACCATGTGCGGGTCATGCTGCTGCAAGGCTCGGTGCTGGTGAGCAGCGACGACGCCCACAGCGGCCTGCGCCTGTCACCCGGGATGCAGGCCAGCTACAACCGTGGCGATGCCAGCCCCCTGGCCCGGCCGATTGCCCCGGGCGACACCGCCCTGGCCTGGCGTGAAGGCAAGCTGATCCTCGACAACCTGGCCCTGGCCGACGCGTTGCCGTTGATCAACCGCTACCTGAGCAAACCGGTGATGCTGGCCGACGCCGGCACCGGCGCGATCCGCATTGGTGGCATCTACAACATCAACGAGGTGTCCAACCTCGTCCCCTCCCTGCCCAAGGTCCTGCCGGTCTACCTGACCCAGAACCAGGACGGCAACCCTGTACTCAATTCGATTCCGCGTAAAACCCCAAAGAGCTGAGCCAGGGTCATGGGCCTGCGCCCTCCTCCCGGATGCTGCCTGCGTCAAATCGTCCATTTTTGAAACACTTGCACCGGCTGAGCTGACAGCCGGCTGCGGAGTGCCGGGTTTACGGCGCGCAGTGTTTCATCCCTGAGACACCTGCCAGGCGGGCTGGACAAGGGCCCGCTGTCTCACAGTTGAAACACATCCACTGCCCATTCTTTCCCCCGCGCTCATAACCCCATGTATGTCATCACAAATTCAAAAGCGGCACAGCTCCTGCTCTCTTCCTGACAGCGCTGTTTAGGGTCAGCGCCAAGAATAAGGAATGCCGTCGTGAAGACACTTAATCCAGGCTCGTTGAGCCTTCTGCTGATCAGCTGTGTACTGAGTACCAGCGTGAGTCTTCCGGCCCTCGCCGGTGACGGCACCATCGTGGTGGGTCGCACCGTACAAGGCCACATGGCTGGCCGCTCCTCCTTCGCCCCGGATCGCAACCCCAGCACAGTCAATGCCAACCCCTCCAAACAAGTGTTGAGCGCCACGACCGGCGAACTCAGCGATCTCGACATCGCCGGGGTCAGCAGCGGTTCCAGTATTACCCGCGCCATGATGCCCGGCGGCAACCTTCCCGGCCTGAGTAACAGCCTGGGCGCAAGCACCTCAACCCTGGGGGCTGGCGCATCCGCTGGCCATGGCGGTGGTGGCAGCAGCATGGCTGGGCAGATCAATGGTTCGATCCAGCGGGGCATGGCGCCGCTGAACAACATCGGCAGCATGATGGGGGGCCAGTGATGAATCGCTCCTGGCTCATCATCGCCGCACTGAGTTGCGCATCGGCCATGGCCGACAACAACGCAACGATCAATAACAGCGGCCAGCAATACAGCGGTGTCGCCTCGGTCAACCAGTCTGCCGGCAATCAGCAACAGCAGATCAACAGTCGCGCCATCGTCGTGGGCGGACAAGCCCACGATTCACTGGTGCAGAAACTCGAAGGCAAAGTCGATGCGTCCCTGAACGCCAACGCGGCGATCCAGGGTTCCTCTTTCAGCAATGGCAACGGTGTGCTGGGCGTCAACCAGTCGGCCGGGGCCAATACACAGATGATCAATGCCGTGCGGATCAATATCAATCCGGGTCCGCAAAGCATCGATGACAGCGTTTTGTCGCAGCAGAACACGACGCTGTTAACAGACTCCGGGCTCACCCCCACCACTGGCAGCCGCCAGGTCGTTACCAGCGACCAGGCCTTCACCGGCAGCCGAGGAGTGGTACAGGTGAACCAGAGTGCGGGGGTGGGGAACCGAGTGGCTAACACCCTGGCTATCACTATCAAGTAACAGCTTGATCAGTGTTTGTTCGTTAGACCGTACCAACACTTAACCAACTAATTAGAAGCAAGGAGATACACCATGAAACCTACAATGGCTCTTAAACCACTGGTTTTCGCTCTGACTGCGCTCATGGCTGTTGCTGCACAAGCAGGTGGTAGCGGTGGCGGCTGGCACCCAACCCCAGTGGCTACTGGCACCGTGGCTGCCGTCGTGACTGATACCCAAGTCAGCAAAGACAACAAATTCGACGACACCAAAACCACTAACAACGCCTCAGCCACTGGCTCGCTTAACGGCCATTCCGGCAACCTGGGCGCCAACGCCGCTTCGGGCTCGGGCAACCAGCAGGACAATGCTGCTGCAATCACCAGCAGTGCCGATGATGCTGCTTCGGTATTTGCCGTCGCCGACATCTATCAAGAAAGCCGGAGCAACAAGTTCGACAACAAAGGCACGCAAAACAACGCGTCTCTGAACAACTCGGCCAACAACAGCTCGGGTAACACCGGTGTCAACGTTGCAGCCGGTCAAGGCAACCAACAGAAAAACAACCTGGCTATCGTGACTGCCGACGGCAACAACGTAGCCGCTGCTTCCAACACCGAGCAACAATCGTTGGACAACCACTTCCTCAACGCAGCCGCGACTACCCATGGCTATGGTGGCCAGGCTACCTATGTCAGCAACAACGCCAGCCTGAACAACTCTGGCAACTATGGTTCCGGCAACATCGGGCTCAACGTGTCCGCAGGTTCCGGCAACCAACAAAGCAACACCCTCACACTGGGCAGCGGTTGCACCCAATGTGCAGCAGGCAACGGCGTACGCTTCTGATGCAATGGGGCCTTGGCGACAAGGCCCTTTTCTATTTCCAGTGTCCAACAGGTCAGACGATCATGCGCCTCGTGACGCTCACCCTCTTGTTAATGCTCGCCGGCCCGACCTGGGCAGCGCAAATGGCAATTTCAGCCATGCCCGGCGGTGCCGTGATATTCAAGAAGGTCGAGAGCATTCGTGAGCGCCGCTTCGCCAACCTGGTGGAACAGAAGACCGATTTCAGCTGCGGTGCCGCGGCACTCGCCACCATCCTGCGTCAGGCCTATTGGCTGGACGTCGACGAAGCACACATCATCAAAGGCATGCTGGTCAACGCTGACCAGGACCTGGTACGCACCCAAGGCTTCTCCATGCTGGACATGAAGCGCTACCTCGAAAGTATCGGCATGCGTGCCCGGGGCTACAAGATCGGGCCAGATACCCTGGTCACTGTGAAAATCCCCGTCGTGGTACTGCTGGAAATTCGCGGCTACAAGCACTTCGTGGTCATGCAGCGCGCCGACAAGGACTGGGTCTATATCGGCGACCCGGTGCTGGGGCATAAACGCTATTCGCGTGACGACTTCGTCAAGGGCTGGAACGGCATTGTTTTCGCCGTACTCGGTGAAGGCTACGACAAGACCAACATCCTGCTCGACCCACCCACACCCCTGACGGCGAAAAACAAAATGAATGAGTTCAGGCCCGTGGGTGATGCAGAGCTGATGGACTTCGGTTTTATCCAGAGCGACTTCTTCTAGAAGCGCAATAAGGAGCAGGACGCTCCAGGAGCCAAAGATGAACACCTACCGCTGGCTTACGGTCATGTGCCTGGTAGCCTCAATGCCTGTTTATGCCTCCTCCGGATTTAAACCGATTGAAGTCAAGGATTCGGAACTGGCGGAACTGCGTGGGCGCTATGTGATGCCTGGGCGGATTATCAGCTTTGGCATCGTGATGAGCAGCACCTGGACCAACGCCGTTGGCGACTCCATCACCGGCAAGGCCACCATGCAGATCGACTCGTCCACTATCACCCCCCAATTCTATGTACAAACCACTGGCGGGACGGGCACCGGGACCGGTCAGACTACCGGCACAGGCACCGTGACGGGCGGCGCCGGACTGGGCACCGGCCAGGGTGTGGTCCAAAGCGTGCGCGCTGCGGGCGACGGCAACACGGCAACCAACAACGTCGGCATCAACATCAACGAAAATGGGCTGGCACCGGCCAATCTTGTGCAATCAGGTCAAGTGCTGGTGGCCGGCGGTACAGTCACGGGTACCAGTGGAGCTGGCAACGTCAGCGTCTCAGCCGCCAATGGCGGCCTGCAAATGGCTATCCAAGCCAATCACAACCAAGGTAATAGCGTGCAGCAAATCGGCGGCGGCAATGTGCTACAGGGCACCGTTTTGCAGGGCAACAGCAATTTCGTTAACAACATGACCCAGCTGAACGTGGTCATGGGCAGCAACGGCCTGAGCAATGGTGCACTGAACTGCAACCTGGACCAACTCAAAGGCCTACGCACCCTTGGTTATTGAACTACGCTGTGCCTCGACACTTGCGCATTAGAAAGGGACGGCTTATTCCATGCATCGATCGCTATCGTTACGTGCCGTAATTTGTTTAAGCACGCTCCTGCCCGCATCCATGTTGTATGCCGCGCCGGACACCGACATCGACACATTGAAAAAGGAACTGCTGGAACTCAAGCAACGCTACGAAGTGCAGCAAAAAGCACTGGCGGTGCTGGAACAACGGGTACGCCAGGTTGAAGAACAGCCGGCGACCCCGCCCCCCAAACGCCTGGCCAAATCCCCGGCAGACTTCCAGAAAGGCGGCACCACGGTGGCCGGAAACACCCCCGGCGTCGGTGCGGCTGCCGCCTCGGGCGGTGCAGGCGGCGGCGCATCCTACGGGCAGTCGCTCAAGGACGACTCGGCCCCGGCACAGAGTGTGAGCAACCTGTACAACGAGGCGAGCGGTTTCTTCGGCGACGGAAAATTCAGTTTTGAAACCGGTATTACCTATGCTCGTTACGATGCCCGTCAGTTAACCCTCAACGGCTTTTTGGCGTTGGACTCGATCTTCCTGGGCAATATCAACCTGGACCGGATCAAGGCCGACAACTGGACGCTGGACTTGACGGGGCGCTACAACCTCGACAACCGCTGGCAATTCGATGTGAACGTACCGGTGGTTTATCGTGAATCGACTTATCAATCCGGTGGTGCCAATGGTGGTGCCGGTACGGCGACGTCAGAGGAGTCGGTCAGTCGTGACCCGACGATTGGCGACGTCAACTTCGGCGTGGCCTATAAATTCCTCGACGAAACGGCCAGCCTTCCGGATGCCGTGGTATCGCTGCGAGTCAAGGCGCCTACCGGTAAAGAACCATTTGGTATCAAGTTGGTACGTTCACCCAACAACACCAACCTTTACGTGCCGGAAAACCTGCCCACCGGCAACGGCGTCTGGTCGATTACGCCGGGCATCTCCCTGGTCAAGACTTTCGACCCGGCGGTGCTGTTTGGCTCGCTGTCCTACACCCACAACTTCGAAGACTCATTTGACGACATCAGTTCCACGGTCAATGAAAAAGTCGGCGGTAAAGTGCGTCTGGGAGACAGCTTCCAGATCGGCGTCGGCGTGGCCTTTGCGCTCAACGAGAAGATGAGTATGTCGTTTTCGGTCTCCGACCTGATCCAACGCAAGAGCAAGCTGAAGCCGGACGGCGGCGACTGGCAGTCGGTGGTGTCCAGCGACGCCAACGCCGGCTACTTCAACGTCGGCATGACGATTGCGGCAACCGACAACCTGACGATCGTACCGAACCTGGCCATCGGCATGACGGATGATGCGCCGGACTTTACCTTCAGCCTGAAATTCCCGTACTACTTCTAAACAGAACACGGTAGGAGCGAGCTTGCTCGCGAAAAACCTGAGAGCGACGCGGGGCACCCTAAACCCCGCGTTATCGTTAACGAATTTCGCGAGCACGCGCGCTGCTACAGACAAGGAAAAGCCCCGCAACGATAAGGGTCGTTGCGGGGCTTTTCGGTTTACCCGCCCTAGCGGATCTGGTGTTTGTGCAGCAACCGGTAGAACGTCGGCCGGGAAACCCCCAGCACACGCGCCGCGACACTCAGGTTGTCGCTGTGCCGGTTGAGCACATCGCACAGTGCCTGGCGTTCGGCACGGTGCTTGTAATCCTCCAGTGTAGCCATCGGCAGCGCGATTGCCTGCTGGCTCTGCAATCCCAGATCAACGGCTTCGATTTGCCGCCCTTCCGCCAGTACCAGGCCCCGCCGCACGCGGTTGGCCAACTCGCGCACATTGCCCGGCCAGCCGTGCTCGCCCATGGCCACCAGTGCGTCTTCACTGAAGCTGCGGGGACGGCGGCCGGTTTCCTGGCTGTAGAAGTGTGAAAAATGGTTGGCCAGCATCGCCACGTCACCGTGGCGCTCGCGCAACGGCGCGGTGACCACTTGCAGGACGTTGAGCCGGTAATACAAGTCTTCGCGAAAAGTGCCCTTTGCCACCGCGGCTTCCAGGTCGACGTGGGTGGCCGCCAACACGCGTACATCCACCGCAATCGGCTGGCTGCCGCCGACTCGCTCGATCTGTTTTTCCTGGAGAAAACGCAGCAGGTTGGCTTGCAGCTCCATGGGCAAGTCGCCGATCTCATCGAGAAACAGGGTGCCGCCGTGCGCCGCCTCGATCCGCCCCACCTTGCGCTGGTGGGCACCGGTGAAGGCGCCCTTCTCATGGCCAAACAGTTCGGACTGGATCAGGTGTTCGGGAATCGCCCCGCAATTGATCGCCACAAACGGCTTGGCATGGCGCTGGGATTGGCGATGCAAGGTACGCGCGACCAATTCCTTGCCGGTGCCGCTGTCGCCACGGATCAACACCGGGGATTCAGTGGGCGCCAGCTTGGCGAGCAGCTTGCGCAATTCCCGGATGGGACGGCTGTCCCCCAGCAACTCGTGTTCCGGCTGGCCCGCAGGCGCGTTGTTGCCCTTGCCCCGCAGGCGCGCCATGCCGAAGGCGCGGCCCAGGGTGACCTGCACCCGTGACACATCAAACGGCAAGGTATGGAAGTCGAAGAACCACTCACAGACAAAATCGCCGACATTCTGCAGGCGCAGCACTTCCTGGTTAAGCACCGCAATCCACTCGGTGCCGCTGCGGCTGATCAGCTCCTTGACCGCTTCGGGTCGCTCCAGGTGAAACGGCTGCAGGCGCAACAAACCCACGTCACAGGAGCGCTCCCCCACCGACTCGAGGGCGCAGCTGTCCACGTCCCACCCCGCTGCGCGCAAACCGGGCAATAGCCGGTGGCAGTCATCACAGGGATCGACCACAAGCAGGCGGCGCGGGGCAGGTGTAACAACCATGACTATTCCTTGGCGTCAAAATCGTTAAAGTTATTTAAAAACAGCCATTTGCAAAGTCTGTTGGTAACCCTAGCAAGATCTTGACGCGGCCTTTGTACCGATTCGCTATAAGTTGCGAACGAACCGGGTCTTTTGCGTCAGTCGGGTGCGGTCAATTGCCGCGGCGTAACTTTCATGAGGCTTTCAAAATAGCCCCTTACATGACTTTAATCAGGGAAAGTTAAAAAATCTTCTTCTAACATGTGACCCGCACCCGGTGATCGTGCATCAGTACAAGTAACCAGTCGTTAGGCACGCCCAACCAACGGCTTCCACTTGAATGGGCATTTAGAGAGAAGACCCCATGAACGCCCCGCTCCGCATCAACGAAGCTCTTTTGATCGCAGACCGCGCCTTCCAGCCCTTTCAATGTGTGGCCTGGCACGATGGCAACGGCGCCCTGAGCCTGAGCGTCATCGACCGCACCAATACCCGTATCGGTAGCAAGCAGCTGTCTTCCAGCACTTATACCGACCCGGCACAGCTTGAGAACTTGCTGTTGCAGGCCCGTGCCGAACTCGACAAAGATGGCTACCAGTTGCAATCCTGGGCAATGCCCAAGTAACTGAAGCGTGCGTGAGACGGCACCCGAAAGTGTGCCGCCCGGCTGCGCAATATATTGACCCGCACTAACTCAAGTGGACAGTCAGCCATGCAAGTTGCAACTTTGCATAGCTGACTACTTATTAGTGTGGTTATCGATCAATAGGCCGAGAGAATAAACCGCTCGATGGCTTCCGCCGCACCATCATCGACATTGCTGCCGGTCACGACGCTGGCCTGGCGCTTGACCACCTCTTCTGCCTGGCCCATGGCAATCGACAACCCCGCCACATGAAACATCGCCGGGTCATTGCCGCCATCACCGATGGCTGCGGTCTGTTGCAGTGGCACACCGAGGTGCGCCGCAAGGGTTCTCAATGCTTCACCCTTGTTGGCCTTCATGGCGGTGACATCCAGGAACACCGGCTGCGAACGCGACACCTGGGCCAATCCCTCGACCCTGGGCTGCAACTGCGCCTCAAGCTCGATCAGCAGCTGGGTATTGGTACTGGCCGCAACAATCTTGTCGACCCGATCCAGATACGGCTCGAAGCTCTCCACCACGATCGCCCCATAGCCCAGGCCGTGCTCCTCGCGAACCGCCATCGGTCCGCCGGGATCGCGACGCAGCCAATCGCCGTCGGCAAACAGCCAGACTTCAACGTCCGGCTGCGGCGTAAACAAGGCCAACGCCACCAGCGCCGCTTCTGCCGGCAAGTGATGCGCCACCAGAATACTGCCGTCGGGATTGACCAGCGTGCCGCCGTTGAAGCCGGCAATCGGCACATCGATGCCCAGCGCTTCGACCTGCTGACGCATGGCCTTGGGAGGTCGCCCGCTGGCCAGGCTGAAAAACACCCCGGCCGCGCGCAAGGCGCGAACCGTATCAATGGTGCGCTGGCTGAGGCTGTGATCCGGATGCAACAACGTGCCGTCCATATCACTCAACACAAAACGGATGGGTTGACTCGGCAAGTCACTCATCCGAGGCTGTGCCAGGTACGGCCATCGCGGGCCAGCAACGCATCAGCCGCCGCCGGGCCGTCCTCACCCGCCTTGTAGGCCTGGATGCCGTCATCCTGCTTCCACGCATCGAGAAAAGGCTGCACTGCACGCCAGCCGTTCTCGATGTTGTCGGCGCGCTGGAACAAGGTCTGGTCGCCGGTCATGCAGTCGTAGATCAGGGTTTCGTAACCTGTCGACGGCTGCATCTCGAAGAAGTCCTTGTAGGCAAACCCGAGCTCCACGTTGGCCATGTCCAGGGTCGGCCCGGGCTTTTTCGCCAGCAGGTCGAACCACATGCCTTCATTCGGCTGGATCTGGATCTTCAGGTACGTCGGCTTGAGTTCATCGACCTCGGTATCACGGAACTGCGCGTAAGGCGCCGGCTTGAAGCAGATGATGATCTCGGTGTCGCGGATGCTCATGCGCTTGCCGGTGCGCAGGTAAAACGGCACACCCACCCAACGCCAGTTGTCGATCAGCACCTTGAGGGCAACGAAGGTCTCGGTGCTGCTGTCTGGCGCAACGTTGGCCTCTTCGCGGTAACCCGGCAGTTGCTTGCCGCCGACCTCACCCGAGGTGTACTGGCCACGCACCGAGTTGGCCCGTGCGTCTTCCAGCGACCAGGGCCGGATGGCCCCGATCACCTTGGCCTTCTCGCCCCGCACTGCGTCGGCGCCAAAGGCAGCCGGCGGTTCCATGGCGACCATCGCCAGCAACTGGAACAGGTGATTGGGCACCATGTCCCGCAGGGTGCCGGTGTGTTCGAAGAAGCTGCCACGGGTTTCCACGCCGACGGTTTCGGCGGCGGTGATTTGTACGTGGTCAATGTAGTGATTGTTCCAGAACGCCTCGAACAGCACATTGGAAAAACGGCTGATGAGGATGTTCTGGACGGTTTCCTTACCCAGATAATGGTCGATGCGGTAGATCTGCTTTTCGCTCATCACCTTGAGCAGGCAGGCGTTCAGCGCTTCGGCGGTGGCGAGGTCGGAGCCGAACGGCTTTTCGATCACCACCCGGCGGAACGCCTCCGGGGTTTCTTCCAGCAAGCCGGCCGCGCCGAGGCGCTGCACCACTTCGGCGAAGAAACGCGGCGCAGTGGCGAGGTAAAACACCGCGTTGCCAGTACCGCTGTCGGCAATTTTCTTGCCGATATCGGCGTAGGTGCCGTCATCGAGGAAATCACCCTCGACGTAGCTGATGCCTTTGGCCAACTGTTCCCACAATGCAGGGTCCAGGGCGTTCTCGGCATTGCCCTTGACCTTGCTGGCGGCCTCGGTGCGAATGAAGTCCTCGAGCTTCTTGGCGAAATCGGCGTCGCTGATGGCGTTGTGATCAACGCCGACAATGCGCAAGCCATCGCCCAGCAGCCCGTCGCGGCTGAGGTTGTACAGCGCCGGCATGAGCAGGCGCTTGACCAGGTCACCGTGGGCACCAAACAGAAACAGTGTGGTGGGCGGAGCGGGTTCGGCCTTGGGTTTCTTGCCGTTGGCGGTCATTTTTTGGGAGTCTCCACATGGCCGCCAAAGCCGAAGCGCATGGCAGAAAGCATTTTGTCACCGTAGGTACTTTGCTGGCGCGAGCGGAAGCGTGCGAACAGCGAGTTCGACAGCACCGGAACCGGTACCGATTGTTCCATGGCGGCCTCGATAGTCCAGCGGCCTTCGCCACTGTCGGCGACCGAGCCGGAATACCCGTCGAGCTTCGGATCGGTGGCCAGGGCGTCGGCAGTCAGGTCCAGCAGCCAGGACGACACCACGCTGCCGCGGCGCCAGACTTCGGCGATATCGGCAACATTCAGGTCGAAGCGCTGGTCTTGCGGCAGGTTCTCCGAATTCTTGGTCTTGAGGATGTCGAAACCTTCGGCGAAGGCCTGCATCATCCCGTACTCGATGCCGTTGTGGATCATCTTGACGAAGTGCCCGGAACCGGCAGGCCCTGCGTGGATATAGCCGCGCTCGGCACGGCTGTCCGCTGCGGCGGAACGGTCCTTGGTACGCGGGATGGTGCCCAGGCCCGGTGCCAGGCTTTCGAAGATCGGGTCCAGCAGCTTAACGGTCTCGGCGTCGCCGCCGATCATCATGCAGTAGCCACGCTCCAGGCCCCAGACGCCGCCGGAGGTGCCGACGTCGACATAGTGCAGGCCTTTTTCCGACAGGGCCTTGGCCCGACGGATGTCATCCTTATAGAAGGTGTTGCCGCCGTCGATGATCACATCACCGTCTTCCAGCAGCTGGCTCAGTTCTTCAATGGTGTTTTCGGTCGGGTCGCCTGCCGGCAGCATCACCCAGATCGCTCGGGGCTTTTGCAGCCCGGCCACCAGGCCTGCCAGGTCAGCAACGCCCGTGGCGCCCTCGCCTGCCAGACCTTTTACGAATGCTTCATTGCGGTCGTAAACCACGGTGGTATGCCCATTGAGCATCAGGCGCCGCGCAATGTTGCCACCCATGCGGCCTAGTCCAATAATCCCCAGTTGCATGTGCTGATGCTCCTTACTACGAATAAATGTGTGTCACAGTTTATAGCGCAATGAGGCTAATGAGGGTTAGTCCAGAGCGGATTGGCATAGTTTCATGACAAAAAGTGGCCATCCTTTCGCCTTCAGTGGGTTAAAAGTCACAACGACCATCAAAAATAAAAAAGTTCCCTTCGTTAAAAAAAGAATTCAGAATTGCCCCGACTGTTGCCGAGAGCCTCGATTCAAGCGCTCTGGCACCGCGATAGACCGGCTATTTGCGAGGTAAGCAATGAGCACTGCACACATGACCCGTCCGCCACAGACCCTCTACGTCACCATTCGCCGCGATGAATTGCGTCAGTTGAAAGACGAGCGCGACCAACTGCAGCAGGAAGTCATGCGTCTGCGCTCGCACCTGCAGGGCCAGCTCAATCAGCCGTCCGGCACCCAGCCCGCACTTTGCTGAACGTGGGCTGAACGAACCGTTCAGGAATAACTCACGAAGTTTTCACATCCCCCTCCCGATACTCCCGCCGAATAGGGCCGCGCTACGCGCGCAGGCCCTCTGTTTGCGTGCGTCCCTGCGCGTTGACACTGAAAATTATCGGGTTGGAGCGCTGGATGGCGATGTTCAAACGCAGCACTACGTCTGCGAAAGGTTTTGATTGGGCCGGCCTCGGCTGGATGTTTCTGTTCTTCTGGTATTTCTCGGGCATTACCCAACTGCTGATCCAACTGACCGGCACCTCCGGCTTCAGTGGTTTCCGCCAGGCATTCTTCATGAGCGCCCTGTGGCTGGCGCCGATGCTGTTGTTCCCGCGTCGCGCGCGCCTGGTGGCGGGGTTGATTGGCGTGGTGCTGTGGGCCTGTTCCATGGCCAGCCTGGGTTATTTCTTCATCTACCAGCAGGAATTCTCTCAAAGCGTCATCTTCATCATGTTCGAGTCGAACATCTCTGAAGCCGGCGAATACGCCACCCAATACTTTGCCTGGTGGATCGTGCTGGCGTTCATTGCCCACACCGCCATGGCCGTTTTCCTGTGGACCCGCGTGCGCCCGGTGTACCTGCCACGTGGCCAGGCCATGCTGGCGGCTGCCGCAATCGTGATTGCCATCGTCGGCTACCCGCTGGTCAAGCAGATCGCCAAGAGCGAGACCATGGAACTGGCCATCGACCGCTTCGAAACCCGTATAGAGCCGGCAGTGCCATGGCAGATGATCGTGGCCTACCGCCGCTACACCGAACAACTGGATAACATGCAAGGCATGCTGACCAGCGCCAGCAAGATCCCGCCCCTGACCAACCTCAAGGACAGCATGGCCGGCCAGCCGTCGACCCTGGTGCTGGTGATCGGCGAGTCCACCAACCGTCAGCGCATGAGCCTGTATGGCTACCCGCGCAACACCACGCCGGAACTGGACAAGCTGCGGGACCAACTGGCGGTGTTCGACAACGTCATTACCCCGCGCCCGTACACCATCGAGGCGCTGCAACAGGTGCTGACCTTCGCTGACGAAGAAAACCCGGACCTGTACCTCAAGACCCCGTCCATCGTCAGCGTGATGAAGCAGGCCGGCTACAAGACCTTCTGGATCACCAACCAGCAGACCATGACCAAGCGCAACACCATGCTCACGACCTTTTCCGAACAGGCCGACGAGCAGGTGTACCTGAACAACAACCGCAACCAGAATGCGCGCCAGTATGACGGCGACGTGCTGGAGCCATTTGCCAAGGCCATGTCCGACACTGCCGAACGCAAATTCATCGTGGTGCACCTGCTGGGTACCCACATGAGCTACCAGTACCGCTACCCGCCGACCTTCGACAAGTTCACCGACCGCCAGGGCGTGCCTGACGGGGTCAGCGACGCACAGTTGCCGACCTACAACAGCTACGACAATGCGGTGCTGTACAACGATTTCGTGGTGTCGAGCCTGATCAAGGACTACGCCAAGACCGATCCGAACGGTTTCCTGCTGTACCTTTCCGACCACGGCGAAGACGTGTTCGATTCGGCCGGCCACAACACCCTGGGCCGCAACGAAGGCAAGCCGACGGCACCGATGTACACCATTCCGTTCATGGCGTACGCATCACCCAAGTGGCGTGAAAGCCATGACTGGAGTTTTGCCGGTGACTTGCAGCGCCCTTACACCAGCTCGCAGTTGATCCATACCTGGGCCGACATGGCCGGGTTGAGCTTCGACGAACTGGACCACAGCAAGAGCCTGGTCAGTGACAGCTTCAAGCCTCGGCCACGGATGATTGGCGACCCGTATGCACGCCAGCAAAAACCGCTGATTGATTTCAGCCTGATCAAGCCCAAGCCAGACGCCGTCAACGTGGTCGTCAAGTAGCTTGAATCGCCCGGGTTTCATCCGCGCAATGCGGTGAAACCCGATGTGGCTGTAACGTAAAGATAATAATTATTCTCGTTTAGCGCTAAAGTTCCCCGCCTCCTTTCGTCTTTGAGCCAATGGCATTTTTCATAGACGACAAGGAGTTCGCCGCGATGTTCGCGCCTATTACCCGTTCCATGACCTTGACCCTGGGCCTCTTCAGCGTGGTGCTGAGCCCGGACCTGCTGGCCGAAAACGACCCCGACCAGGAATCCCAAGCGCCGGCCAAAGCCCTGGAACTGGGCAGCACCAGCATCACCGCCGAAGGCCTTGGCGCCAACACCGAACACACCGGCGCCTACACCACAGGCTCAATGGGCACCGCCACCCGGCTGAACCTGTCCATCAAGGAAACCCCGCAGTCGGTCTCGGTGATTACCCGCCAGCAAATGGACGACTTCAACCTCAACACCCTGACCGAAGTGATGCGCCAGACCACCGGCGTGGTGGTGCAGCACCTGGACTCCGACCGGGTCGGCTATTCCTCGCGCGGCTACGGCATCACCAACTTCCAGATTGACGGCATGCTCAACACCTTCGGCCGCATGAAGTCTGATGCCGACACCATCATCTACGACCGGGTCGAAGTGGTCCGCGGCGCCACCGGCCTGACCACCGGCGCCGGCGACCCCTCGGCCACGGTCAACATGGTGCGCAAACGCCCGACCGCACAGTGGCAGGCCAAGACAGGCGTCAGTGGCGGCTCCCACGACAATTACTACAGCTACCTGGACGTTGGCGGCCCCCTGGCATTTGACGGGCGCCTGCGCGGCCGTACGGTGCTTGCCTACCGGGACAGCCAGTCCTATCGCGACAACTACGCGCTGCAACGGGAAGTCGGCTACGGCATCCTCGAAGGCGACCTGACCGACGATACGGTGCTGGCGGTGGGCTTCGATTACCAGAACAAGCATGTGCAGGGCACCGCGTGGGGCACCTTGCCCTACTGGAACAGCGACGGCAGCAAAGCCAGGCTGCCCCGCTCCGCCAACATCGCGGCCCACTGGAGTTCCTGGCCGCTGAAAGATGAAACCACCTTCGCTACCCTCGACCACCGCCTGGCGGGTGACTGGCACCTGAAGGCCGCCTATACCCACCGTGAAAGCGACACCGACGGCAAGGTCTATTACGGCGGCTCAGGCTTCCCGAATGCCGACCGCAGCGGCATGACCGCCTGGACCAGCCACATGCTCGGCACCTCGAAAATGGACGTGGTCGACTTGAACCTGTCCGGGTCCTATGCCCTGCTGGGTCGTGAGCACGAATTGATGGTGGGTTACGGCGAGTCCGAGCAGCGTGACGCTTCGCCACACCTGCGCAGCGGTACGGTGCCGAAGGACTACACCAGCATCGACGATTGGAAACACATGGGCGGGATCGGCAAATTCCCCGACACCAACACCGGCCTCAAGGGCGAACAAGGCAGCACCCGCCAAAAGGCCGGCTACCTGGCCACCCGCCTGAGCCTGACCGATCGCCTGCATGCGGTATTGGGCAGCCGCTACGGCAGCTGGGAGATCGAGAGCACCACCTACAACTACAACAGGGACACTGACCAGTTCCTCGGTACGTCAAAATCCAGCCAGACCCACAACGACATGTGGACACCCTACGCCGGCCTGCTCTACGACCTGACCCCGGAGTACACCGTCTACGCCAGCTACACCGATATCTTCAACCCGCAGGAAGAACGCAACGCCGGCAAGCAATACCTGGAGCCGGTGGTAGGCAGCAACTATGAGGTGGGTATCAAGGGCAGCCTGCTGGAAGAGCGCCTGAACCTGGCAGCCGCGTACTTCTGGAGCAAACAGGACAACGTCGCGGAACTGGACAGTTTGACCCCACCGGATCCGGAGACCGGCGAGCAGTTCTTCACATCCGGCGGCAAAGGCAACAAGGTTCAGGGTTTCGAGGTAGAGGTGTCCGGAGAGGTGCGCCCCGACTGGAACCTGACCGCCGGATACACCTACACCCACTCCCTGAACGGGGACAAGCAGCGCAATAACACCCACCTGCCGCTGAACCTGCTGCGCGTGTCCACGGCCTACCGCCTGCCCGGCGAATGGCACGCGCTGACGGTCGGCGGCGCGGTGAATTGGCAAAGTGACTTCTACGACTTCGCCTATCGCCCGGTTGGCCGGGACACCAATGGAGCCCTGATCAGGGAGCGCACCCGGATCACCCAGCAGGCCTATACCGTGGTCAACCTGATGTCGCGCTATGAGTTCGATGACCACTTGTCGGCGTCACTTAATATCAACAACCTATTTGATAAAAAATATTACGAGCGCGTCGGCTTCTATAACGGCGTGTATTGGGGAGACCCGCGTTCTATCAGCGTTGCACTGGACTGGAAGCTCTGAATTCATCGCTGCTAAAGATTGGAAGTTAACGAAATCGTTAACTTTCGGTCAGCGCGAGGTTAACCCTTACTTAATATCATTGGCCCACAGTCTCCCCATCCCGCCGCTGATGACAACGCGCGGACCCAACACACTTACTGAGACACTGCCATGAAATTTTCGACTGTTATCCTTGCCGGCCTGATGACCATGACTTCCGTAGCCGCCTTTGCAGAAGGCGGCTCAGAGCGTTCGAAGGAGTTCTACAACAACTTCACCTTCGTTCAGCAACAGACTCACGGTGCTGCCCAGCAAACCGCAATGGCTGACGGCAAGACCGAAAAGCCGGCAACGGCCGACCAAACTACCAACACACCGAACAGCTGATTTACCCGCAATACCTGTGCTATTCCGCTCTGATAGCCAAGGTCAATTTGGCGCCACTTGCTGGCGCCTTTTTTTGCCTTTAATTAAATAAACATTAATTAAAGCGGCTTGCTCCAGAACAACATCCGGCCATGTTGCGGATCAAATACCGAATCATCAAACCCAAACTTTCGATACGCCGACTGCGCCACGGCGTTGCCTTCAAGCACCTCGAGGGTGATCTTGCAGCAACCGCGCTGGCGAGCAATTTCCTCGACCTTTTGCAGCATCTTCTGACTCAGCCCCAGGCCACGGAATTGATCCATCACCACCACGTCGTGCACGTTGACCAGCGGGCGGCAGGCAAAGGTGGAAAACCCTTCAAAGCAGTTCACCAGGCCGGCCGGCGTACCGCCGACAAAGGCCAGCACACTGAACGCGTGGGCACGCTTGGCCAGCTCTGCCGGCAGTTGCTGCAAGCGGTCGGCCGGCAGGCTGTGGCCACCGCCCATGGGGTCTTCGGCGTAATGATTGAGCACCAGGCCAATGGCCTCGGCGTGTACCGGATTGGTGTAGCTGGCTTGCAGCACCAGGATGTCTGCGCTGTCCATTTCCTTCCTCGTTAACGGTGCGACAGGGACTCGGTCCCCATAAAAGGGCTCGATTGTAAGCGTGGTGCAGGCATTAGATGAAGGAGATTAACTACATTTGCCCGCGTGAAAGCGCGCCAGGCTCGCCAAACCGTGCCAGTTGCATCTCCTGCAGGCGGCTCAGGGTGCGGCGGAATGGAAACTCCAGGTAACCCTCGGTGTAGAGGCTTTCCAGCGGCACCCGGGCCTCGATGTACAGCGGCACCTTGCGGTCGTAGCACTCGTCCACCAGCGCGATGAAACGCCGGACGCTGTCGTCATGCACCGACAGTTCCGGCAGTTCCCGGTCCCCGGCGTCCACCCGTTCGGCAGCGTCTTCGGTGCCACGGGCGATTCGTCCCGGGCGCTTTTGCGCGCTGAGGTTGGGCACCTCGCCGAGCAAAATGGCCTTGAACCGATCACACAGCAGCATGAAATCCATCGCCGCCAACGGCTGCTCACACAGGTCGGCGTAGCGACACCACAGCACGGTTTCACTGGACTGCACTGCCACGATGGAGCGGTAGCCGACCGCAACCGGGGCGCTGCTCACTGCCTGCCCGGCGCTCAACTGGCGAAACACCTCGGCCAACGCGTCGGGCTGGTCGACCCAGTAACGCTGCAGTGCGGTGCCCGGGTGCAGCCGATGATCTTCCCCGCCATCGACTGCCACCACCCGCATATGCTGTTTGATCGCCTCGATTCCCGGCAGGAAACGATCCCGGTTGAAACCGTCGGCGTACAGCTGGTCCGGTGGCTGGTTGGACGTGCAGACCATCACCACGCCTTCCTCGAACATCACCTGGAACAGCCGGCCGAGGATGATGGCGTCACCAATGTCGTTGACGAACAACTCATCGAAACACAGCACCCGCACTTCCCGGCTCAGTTCGCGGGCCAGGGCCTGCAAGGGATCGTGGGTGCCCGTGAGCTGGAATGAACGCTGGTGCACCCAGCCCATGAAGTGATGAAAATGCTGGCGCCGCGCTGGCACTCCCAGGCTTTGGTAGAACTGGTCCATCAGCCAGGTCTTGCCCCGGCCGACCGGGCCCCACAGGTACACCCCGGTGATGGGCCCATGGCCGTGGTGCAAGGCCTGATGGCAGTCCTGCAGGGCTTGCACCGCTTCACGCTGGGCGTCGTCGGGGACAAAACCCTGTTCGGTGATGGCGTGCTGGTAGGCGGCGAGTGGCGAGTCGAAAGTCATGCCCGGCAGTATGCCATGACGGCTACAGGGAAATATCCAAACGGGCAATCTTGCCGTGTTCATTGAGGCGGAAGGTATAGCGCAGCTCCAGCGGGCTGCCGGGAAAGCTGCCGGTGATCAGGTTGCTGACCAGCACCTTGCCCGTGCGGTGCTGCACATTCAGCACCTGGACCCTGGGCTGGTAACGGCGCCCGGTGTCTTCCATCCAGCGGGCGATGGCGGCGGTACCGACCCGGTGCTCGCCTTCGTCGAACACGTTGGCATCTTCGGCGAAACAGTCGGCCACCAGCGAGGTGTCGCCGGCATTCGCCGCGGCAATGTAGGTTGCAATCGCCGGGGCCAGTTCAGGGGTGGGTTGGGACATGGTGACAGCTCCTTTTTAGTGATTTATGGAGCCATCCTAAAGCAGCGTTGTGTCAGTTCTTGTCAGGAGTGAACGGCCCGGATTCGTTCTGTTCCATCAGCTTGCGCCAGCCCCGCAACCAATCGCTGCGGCGCCCCGGATACCGTTCACCTTGCAGGCGCGCGGCGGCCACTCGGTCGGTGCGGAAGGTGCGATAGGACCCACGCAATTCACACCACGCGACGATCACCCGCACTTCGTTCAGAAAACCCAGGGCCAGGGGCCAGATCAGGCGCTGGCTGGCGGTCTGGCTGGCATCGGCGTAGTCGATATGCAGTTTGGCCTGGCCGCGAATGGCCTCGCGGAACACATTCAACGGCACGCGATTTTCCGGGTAGCCGAAGCCTGGCGGGCCCGGCAACACCGTCGGATTGCGCAAGGCTTCCTGGGCAGCCGGGTCAAGCACGTCGGCGATCTTTGCAAGCGCATTGGCCGCCGCCTGGCTCAGTACGTCATCACCGCGCTGGTCGACATACCGCAAGCCCAGCACGATGGCTTCGGTCTCGTCGGCATTGAGCATCAGCGGCGGCAGGAACAGGCCCGCACGCAGCACATAGCCCACGCCCGCCTCGCCGTAGATCGGTGCGCCCAACGCGGTCAGTTCGGCGATATCGCGGTACAGCGTGCGCTCGGAAATCTCCAGTTCTGCCGCCAGCACGGCGGCCGTCACCGGGCGCTTTTTGCCCCGCAGGACTTGCAACAAGGTCAACAGACGACTGGTACGCGACACGTTGATCATGCTCGAAAAAGAAAGGTGGCGCAGCTTAGCAGAGGCCTCCGTCAGAAAGTGTCAGGAGCAGGCACCCTTCCCTTCAGCCGCCAAAAAAGCCCCTTGACGAAATATATGACTCGCATCATATTTAATAGATGTTGGGAAACATTTAAACTAACCACAGCGTCAGGAGTTTCGGTATGCGCAATAAAGTATTTGGCCGTCGCAGCGGCCTGCGGGTTTCAGAGCTGGCCCTGGGTACCGCCAATTTCGGCACAGGTTGGGGCCACGGCGCCGAGCGCGAAGAGTCCAAGCGAATCTACGACGGCTATCTGGAGGCCGGCGGAAACTTCCTCGATACTGCCAACGGCTACCAGTTCGGCCAATCGGAAGTGCTGCTCGGCGAGTTCATTGCCTCGGAACGCGACCGCTTGGTGATCGCCAGCAAATACACCCTGCGCACCCAGCCTCAAGACGAAGGCACCCTCAAGCTTGGCAACAACCGCAAGAACATGGTGCGCGCCGTCGAAGAAAGCCTGAAACGCTTGAACACCGACCACATCGACCTGTTCTGGGCGCATATCAGCGACAACGTCACGCCGATGGAAGAGATCCTGCGGGGGTTTGATGACCTGGTGCGGGCCGGCAAGATCCACTACGCCGGGCTGTCCAACTTCCCCGCCTGGCGCATTGCCCGCGCCGACCTGCTCGCTGAAGTGCGCGGCTTTGCACCGCTGGTAGCGATCCAGACCGAATACAGCCTGGCCGAACGCACCGCTGACCGCGAGCTGCTGCCCATGGCCGAGGCCCTGGGCCTGGCCGCGACTTTATGGTCACCGCTGGGGGGTGGTTTTCTGACCGGGAAGTACCGCAACAGCCAGGACGATACCCGCGCCAGCAAGCTGGGGATTTTGGTCCACGCTGAAAAAAGCGCACGGGAAACGGCAGTGCTCGACACCCTGCTGGCGGTTGCCGGTGAACTGGACGCCACGCCGACTCACATCGCCATCGCCTGGCTGCGGGAAAAGGCCCGTCGTTCTACCACCGCGCTGATCCCGATCCTGGGGCCGCGTACCCGCGAACAACTGGACGGCACCCTGGGCGCGTTGAGTGTGCAACTCTCGGCCGAGCAAGTGGCCCGTCTGGATGCTGCCAGCGCGATACCGCTAGGCGTGCCTCACGAGATGATCGCGGAGCGCTTCCCACGTTATACGGACGATGATGCACAAGACCTGCGCTGGCCGCCGGTTATCTAAGACTCGTTGTGGCGAGGGAGCTTGCTCCCGCTGGGCTGCGTAGCGGCCCCAAAATCCTGGGAGCGCTGCGCACTCCAGCGGGAGCAAGCTCCCTCGCCACAGATGCAGTACTCAGCCTCAGTTACGCGAGGCTTTTGCTCACCACTTCAAACACATCGCTGGACAGCTCGCCCGAAGCGCGAATCCGCTCCAGCTCGCCTTTCATCAGCGCCTGCCGCGCGCTGTCGTACTTGCGCCAGCGGGTCAACGGCGCCAATTGCCGCGAAGCAATCTGTGGGTTGAAGCCATTCAACTGGATCACCAGGTCCGCCAGGAACCGATAACCCGAACCATCCGCCGCGTGGAAGTTGATCAGGTTCTGCCCGGCAAACGCGCCCACCAGTGCCCGCACCTTGTTCGGGTTCTTGATGTTGAACGCAGGGTGCTGCATCAACGTCTTGACCCGCTCCAGCGCGCCCGGCAAACCATTGCCCGCCTGTACGCTGAACCACTGGTCCATGACCAGCGGGTTGTCCTTGAAGTTCTCGGCAAACACCGCCAGCGCCTTGGCTTTCTCTTCTTCGAACGGCGAGTTGACCAACACCGCCAGGGCCGTCAGGCGCTCGGTCATGTTGTCGCACGCGTCGAACTGTTCAAGGGTCGCCGCCAGCACTTCCGGCTTGCCGCTGAGCATCAGGTACGACAGCGCAATGTTCTGCAAGGCGCGACGGGCAAAGTGTTCCGCCTCGGCCACGTACGGGGTTTTCTTCGACAGGTCGCGATTGACCTGGTAACGCAGCCACAGGCCTTCGAACAGGTTGTCGGCCAACTGCTTGCGAGCAAACTCGCGGGCCGCGTGGATGGCGTCGACATCTGCCACTTCGCTGATTTCGGTCAGGTAGGCTTCGCTCGGCAGCGAGAGCATCTCGGCGACCATCGCCTGGTCCAGGCTTTCGTCGCTCAATACGCTGCGCAGTGCAGTGATCAGGCGTTGATCCAGCACCAGCGCCTTGCCCTGCTGATGTTGGGCGATCAGCTCCTGCAACACCTGCACCGACAGCTGCTGGCCGGCGTCCCAGCGATTGAAGCCATCGCTGTCGTGCTGCATCAGGAACATCAGTTGGTCGCGGTTATACGGGAAGCTCAGCTTCACCGGCGCTGAGAAGCCACGCAGCAGCGACGGCAGCGGGTGCTCGGCGATGTCGACAAAGGTGAAGGTCTGTTCGGCTTCGGTCACCGAGATCACGCGGGACGTGGCGCCGGCAGCGGTTTCACCGGCCAGGCGCAAGGCGATGCCCGCGCCCTTCCCGTCCAGCAGGCCCAGCTCAACCGGAATCACGAACGGCAGTTTTTCCACCTTGTCCGGGGTTTCCGGGCAGCTTTGACGGAAGGTCAGGCTGTAGGTTTTAGCCACCGGGTCGTAGGACTCGCTCACCGCCAGGCGTGGCGTACCGGCCTGGCTGTACCAGCGCTTGAACTGGGTCAGGTCAGCGCCGTTGGCGTCTTCCATGGCCTTGATGAAGTCATCGCAGGTCACAGCCTGGCCGTCGTGGCGTTCGAAGTACAGGTCGCTGCCTTTGCGGAACCCTTCGGCGCCAAGCAAGGTTTGGATCATACGGACGACTTCCGAGCCCTTTTCGTACACGGTCAGGGTGTAGAAGTTGGAGATCTCGATAAAGCCGTCCGGACGTACCGCGTGGGCCATGGGACCGGCATCTTCGGCGAACTGGTGAGTGCGCAGATAAGCCACGTCCTGGATGCGCTTGACGGTGGCCGAGTTCATGTCGGCAGAGAACTGCGAATCACGGAACACCGTGAAGCCTTCCTTCAGCGACAGCTGGAACCAGTCGCGGCAGGTCACGCGGTTGCCCGACCAGTTGTGGAAGTATTCGTGGGCAACGATCGCCTCGACTCGCTGGTGCGCGGCGTCGGTGGCGGTTTCGGCACGGGCCAGCACGGCGCTGGAGTTGAAGATGTTGAGGCCCTTGTTTTCCATGGCGCCCATGTTGAAGTCGTTGACCGCGACGATCATGAAAATGTCGAGGTCGTACTCACGGCCATAGACTTCCTCGTCCCAGCGCATGGATTTCTTCAGGCTGTTCATGGCGTGCTGGCACTTGTCGATGTTTTCCGGCTCGACATAGATACGCAGCGCCACGGTGCGCTCGGTCATGGTGGTGAAGGTGTCTTCGACACACCACAAATCACCGGCCACCAGTGCAAACAGGTACGCCGGCTTCTTGAACGGATCTTCCCAGGTCGCCCAGTGCCGGCCGTCTTCGCCAGGGCCGGAAGCAATCGGGTTGCCGTTGGACAGCAACACCGGGTAGCTGTGTTGCTCGGCGATCACCGTGGTGGTGAACACGCTCATCACGTCCGGACGGTCGAGGTAATAGGTGATCTTGCGGAAACCCTCGGCCTCGCATTGGGTGCAGAACATGCCGCTGGATTTGTACAGGCCTTCCAGGGCGGTGTTGGTTTCCGGGTGGATCTTCACCGTGGTGTCGAGGGTGAAGGTCGCGCTGGTGGGGTGCACGGTCAGGTGGCTGTCGCTCAACTGGTAGTCGGCGTCGGTCAGTTCCTGGTCGGCCAGGTTCACCGACAGCAGCTCCAGCTGCTGCCCGTCCAGTACCAGCGGCGGCAGGCCGGCGCCGCGCTGGGGGTTGCGGCGCATCACCAGCTGCGCGTGGACCAGGCTATGGTCCTCGAACAACTCGAAGGTCAGGTGCGTCTCGTCGATCAGGTAGTCCGGCGCCTGATAGTCCTTCAGGTAAATCATCTTCGGCTGTTCGGTGCGCATGTCTGTCGTCCTTCTACTGATGCACGGCGAGCTGGTAGGCCGTGTATTTACGAATGTTGATCACGCCGGTATCGAAGATCAGGTATTGGCCCTTGATCCCCATCAGCGTGCCTTCGGCAATCGGGTTCTTGTCCAGGTTGAAGCTGACGATCTTGGTCGGATACTGCTCGATCGGGTAGCGGATTTCGATCGGTTCGATGTCGGTCACCGGTTGGATGGCCTGCAGGCCAAAGCGTTCCTGCAAACCGAGCATGCCTTCGGCACAGCTGGCGAACAGTTCGTCGCGCACCTGCGCAAGGTCGACGGCCTGGGCATCGCCCTTGAGCAGCGCGCGCCAGTTGGTCTTGTCGGCCACCTGGCTGCGGAACAGGTCTTCGACGAAGCCCGACTGCTGGCGCGTGGCAACGCGCATGATCGGCAGCGCCTGGCTGGCGCCCTGGTCGAGCCAGCGGGTCGGCAGCTGGCTGGCGCGGGTGATGCCGACCTTGATCCCCGACGAGTTCGCCAGGTACACCACGTGGTCGGTCATGCAGAATTTTTCACCCCAGGCCGGATCGCGGCAGGTGCCGGCGTCGTAATGGCAGCGCTCGGGGCTCATGATGCACAGGTCGCACTGGGCCAGTTTGGTCATGCACGGGTAGCAGTAACCCTGGCTGAAACTGGTCTTGGTCTTGCGACCGCAATGGGTGCAATGGATCGCACCGAGGTATTCCAGGCGCACGGTAGTGCCGATCAATGGATTGACCGGCACCTCGGTGTCGCCCAGGCGAAACGCGTATTGAACGGTCGGCTCACCCAACTGCGCCGACATCTTGCTGACTGCACCACGGCCAATCTCAATCAATGGATGGCATCCGACTTGAACAGGATGTTCGGCACCGGCGCCGACTTCGAGGCGCATTCCTGCGGGCCCATGTAGCCGGTGCGCTGGTCTTCCGGCAGGTTCTGCAGTTCCCAGGCGATCACCGCCTGCAACGACAGTTCACGCTGCTCGGCGGTGAGCTTGCGGCCATCGGACCATTTGCCGATTTCCACGGCGAGCTTGAGGCTCTCGTAGATGTCCGGGGTGATGTTTTCGATCATTTCGACAAAAGAGGACATAAGACTCTTCCTTAACTAAATAGGAGACATTTTGCGGCGGCTGTACAAGCCACCCAACAAACCGGTCAGGCAACCCATCACCAGGCCACCCACGTGGGCCGCGTTGGCGATTTCGCCGAAGCCGATCATCGAGACCAGGCCCGACAGGCACAGCACCAGCCACACCAGCATCATCACCAACACCCCGCGAGGCAGGCGATACGCCGGGTTCGGCGACAACAACTGATAGATCCAGCAATGCCCGAGCAAGCCATACAGCACGCCGGACAACCCGCCAAACAGGCCGGGACCACCAAAATAGTATTGAGCGTAGTTCGACACCAGGCTGAACAACAGGGTCAGGCCCAGCAGGTTGATGCTGCCTTGGCGCAACTCGATGCGTCGCCCCAGTTCCCAGTACCACATGCCGTTCATGGCCAGGTGCAGGATGCCGAAGTGGATCAACATCGGCGTGACCAGGCGCCACCACTGTCCCGACGCCAGGCTGTCGGTCAATGGCGTGAAACGGATGTACTCGCCTGCCACGCTGAACGGCAGGAAGGTCAGCCAGCTCATGGCTTGCAGGTTATCTCCCAGCAACGTAACGGCGCCGACGATGATGCTCAGCAGCAACACCAACGCGGTCACCGGGCTGTGGCGAAGCTGCTGGGCAAACCCGGGACGCCTGGTCGACGTCGCCTGCTCGGGAATGTCCAGTTGCTGGTCCGGGTCACCGGCCGGAAAGCGCTGGTACAGGACCTTCACGTCTTCACTGATGGAGTCAGGCACCCACAGCACCTGCTCCCCGGCTTCTTCGCTGACGCGATGGGGCACTTGCATGCGTTGCAGAAGCTTGACGAAACCACTCAAATCCACCGCCAGCGGCAGGCGTAATACAGCAACGGTACTCATGAAATAACCTCAGGGCGCTCGACATCGACCCAAACAAATTTACGCGGGTCCAGGCGGGTTTCCTGATCCAGCCGGTACGCCACCAGCTTGCCGTACAGCACCGCGCTGTAGTCCAGGCAGGCCAGGTTCGGGCGGATCGGCGCCGGTTTGCCGCTGCGCCAGTAGTGGCCGACGAACAGCAATGGCTCGTCGACGCCGTAGCGCAGCAGGGAATTCTTTTCAGTGGACGACAGCGGCGTGGCGGCCACAGGTTCCGGCAGCGCATCGGGCTGGAACACGATATCGCCGTAGGTTTTCGGGTCGTCTTCCCAGAACTTAGTGCGGAAGAACGAACGCGTCAGGCCGTCGCCGCCGGTCAGGGTCAAACCGTCCGGCAGGCGCATGTCGGTGCCGCGCAACAGGCGGTCGAAGGCATTGCTGGCGAAACTGCCAGGCACGGCGGCGGCTTGCAAGAAGTGTTCGTCGATGCAGCCGTCCGGGAAATGCGCGCGCAGGGGCTCGATAAAGCCGTTGTCCCAGCAAGCGTGCACTACGCGGAATCGCCCGGCGTCGACAAACAGCGGCATGTCATAGAACCAGCCGAGGAAATCGTGCCAGTCTGCCGGGTGCTGTTCGAACTGGGTCAGGGTCTCGTGGATCAACCGCGCGTGGCGTGGCGTGTGCTCGCGCACAAACTGCTTGCCGCTGCCCGGGGCGGCGGGAGTGCTCCAGCCCAGCGCGTTGAACTCATGGTTGCCCATGATGCACAGCGCCTGGCCGGCCTCGGTCATGTCGTGGACGATATGCAGCGCCTCGCGAATGCGCGGGCCACGGTCGATGATATCGCCGAGGAACACGGCCATTCGCGACGGATGCCGCCAGGTACCGCCCTGCTTGTGGTAACCCAATCGGTCGAGCAAGTGCTCAAGGGTATGAGCGCAACCGTGCACGTCACCAATCAGGTCGTAGCTACGCGCGGGATCGAGCATCAGTCGCCTCCACCCCCCAAGCGGCTGCCCCAGCCCAGCTTGGTCCGGCACACTTCGTAGTAGTTGTGGTCCAGCGGGTGGATCAACCGCAACTTCTGTGCCTTTTTGCTCACGGTGATGGTGTCACCGGGGGCGCAGGTGAAATGGTTCTGCCCGTCGCAGGAGACTTGCGGGTAGATTTGCATGTCTTTTGACACCACGATTTTCAGCTCACTGTTGCCATCGACCACGATAGGCCTGCTGGACAACATATGGGGATACATCGGCACGATCACAATGGCATCCAGCTTGGGATGCATGATCGGCCCACCGGCCGACAGCGCGTAGGCCGTGGACCCGGTCGGCGTGGCGACGATCAGGCCGTCGGCCTTCTGGCTGCACACGAACTGGCCGTCGATGTACAACTCGAACTCGATCATCCGCGTCGACTTGCCGGGGTGCAGCACCACATCGTTGAGGGCGTCGCCCTGGCCGATGGCTTCGCCGTGGCGGCGCACTTCGGCTTGCAGCAGGAAGCGGTTTTCCACCAGGTAATGGCCGTCCAGCACCTTGGCCACTTCGACTTCCAGCTCGTCGGGGCGAATATCGGTGAGGAACCCCAGGCTTCCGCGGTTGATCCCCAGCACCGGCACGTTATGCCGCGCCAGCGCCCGGGCGGCGCCCAGCAGGCTGCCGTCGCCGCCTACCACGATCACCATGTCGCAGACTTCACCGAGCATCTTGCGCGACGAGGTCTGCAGGCCATGGCCCGGGAGGATTTCAGCGATGGTGTCTTCGAGGATCACGTGCAGGTGGCGCTCGAGCAGAAACTTTTTCAGTCGGCGGACGGTGTCCAGCACCTGAGTACTGCCCAGGCGACCGATAATGCCGATATTGCGAAATTGCTCCATGGGGCTCCTGCGGGGTTCGGGTTCTGCAAAAAAGAACGATTATGGGCGAAAGCCGGCGTTACACAAAATCCTTTGTCGCCGCAAACCCCAGACGACAACGGTTCTCAGCCCCCTTCCCGGCTGTAAAAGGCTATGCTCGGACCATGACTCTGTTCCCTGATTTGCAGCACCTGCCCCGCCAACTGCGTCACCCCGAGGTGCGCGATCTCGCGTGGGTGATGCTCGCCCCGCCGATGCTCGCGCAAACGCCGTGGCCACAACGCCACCCGCTGACCGGCAGCGACTGGGTGCAGGCCCCGCATTTGCTGGAGCAGTGGCTGCGCCAGCTGGACCAGGACAGCAGTGCCTTGCTGCATTGGCTGAGCCAGGCACGCACCCGCCGGCTGGGGTTGTATTACGAACGGCTGTGGCAATTCGCCGTGCAGCATGCGCCGGGCGTGGAGCTGCTGGCGGCCAACCTGCCGATCCGCCAGGCCGGGCATACCCTGGGCGAGCTGGACATGCTGCTGCGCGACCGTGACGGTGTGCATCATCTGGAGCTGGCGATCAAACTCTACCTCGGGCCCCAGGACGGTAATGGCCGGGACACCGCGCAATGGCTCGGCCCCGGCTGCCACGACCGGCTCGACCGCAAGCTGGCCCACCTGGCCCAGCACCAACTGCCGATTTCCGCCCGGCCGGAGAGCCGCGAGGTCCTGGCCGCGCTGGATATCCAGGCTTTTGATGCCCATCTGTGGCTGGGCGGGTATCTGCTCTACCCATGGCCGGGCATGGCGCAGGCGCCGGAGGGCGCGCATCCGCAACACCTGAATGGCCGCTGGCTGCATCAGCGCGATTGGTCGAGGTTTATCGAGCAAAGCCCGGCAGGACGCTGGCAACCGCTGCCCCGCCACGCATGGCTGGCGCCGGCGCACTACCCGGCGAACGAAGCCTGGGACGCGGCCCGGATGCAACACTGGCTGACCGAGCTGGACCCCATGGCGCCCGCGCAATTGCTGGTGCGCCTGGTGGAAAACAGCGAAGGCGAATGGGAAGAAGCCGAACGGTTGTTTCTGGTGGCGGATCTGTGGCCGAACGTGCCGGCGCTTACAGGTTATCGATATGCCGATAGTCAATCTGTAACCCCATAGCCAGCTGCTTTGAACGGCCCAACCGAATCGGGCCGCGCTCGATGTCCACCAGCAAGCCCGGGCAGTCCAGCGGCGGCAGCCCTGCCACATCTTTCAGCCGTCCATCGGTGATCACCAGCAACCGCTGCTGCTCCACCGGGTAACGCTTGCGACGAGCCGCCAACCAGTGCCCCGCTTCGTTCAGCGCTGCCAACAATGGCGTGCCACCGCCTGCACCGAGGCCATCAAGCCAATGACCAAGCCCTTTTGCCGCCTTTAATCCCTGCACCTGCCACTTTGGCGATTGCCCGCTCGCGGTGAGCAACGCCATGCGCGCCCGCTGTCGATAGGCATCGTCGAACAGTTGGGCCAGTAATCCCTTGGCATCGCTAAGCGCCTGATGCCGCCGGGTGGACGCCGAAGCATCGACAATCACCAGCCACAGCTCATGGGGCGTACGGCTACGCAGTTGATACAGCACATCTTCGCGGCGTTGCGGCCGCCCGCCGAGCAAGGTACCCGGCCAGTTGATCGAACCTTCGGCCGCGCTGCGCGCCTGGCCTCGCCGGCCCTTGTTCAGTCGACCCGCCTTGGGCCGTGCATCCGCCCCCGCGTCAGGTTTGGGGCGGATGCCTAGGGCTTTTTTGGCCAGGTGGGCACATCACGGCGAGCACCTATCGGCAAGGCGGGTGCGGGCATGTCGCCCCATTGGCCCTGGCCTTCAGGTGCATCATTGGGCTTGGGTGATTGACCGCCAGCGGGCGGCGTTGCAGGCGGGGATTGCTCCTGACGACGATGGCGCAGGGCAAATTCCGCGACCGCTTCGATATCTTCTTCGCTGATAGCCGTCGCGCCCCGCCAGGCCGCATGGGCACGTGCGCCACGCAGCCAGACCAGGTCGGCGCGCAAGCCATCGACCCCAGCGGCAAAGCAGCGCTCGGTAATCTGCGCCAGCGCCTGGTCATCCAACGGGATGCTATCCAGCAATGCGCGGGCCCGGGTGCAGCGCTCACGCAACGCGGCCTGCCGGTCGGCCCATTGCCCGCAGAAACCCTGAGGGTCGCTGTCGAAATCCAGGCGGCGACGGATGATCTGCCCGCGTTCGGCCGGCTGGGTGTGCCCGCTCAGCGCCACGTTGAAACCAAACCGGTCGAGCAATTGCGGGCGCAGCTCGCCCTCTTCCGGGTTCATGGTGCCGATCAGTACAAAACGCGCCGAATGCCGGTGGGAAATCCCGTCGCGCTCGATCAGGTTGGTGCCGCTGGCGGCCACGTCCAGCAGCAGGTCCACCAGGTGGTCGGGCAGCAGGTTGACTTCATCGACATAGAGCACGCCGCCGTCGGCCTTGGCCAGCACGCCGGGGGAAAACTGTGCGCGGCCCTCACTGAGTGCCGCGTCCAGATCGAGTGTGCCCACCAGCCGCTCTTCGGTGGCGCCCAACGGCAGCGTGACGAACTGGCCGCTGGCGAGCAAGTCCGCCAGGCCACGGGCCAGGGTGGACTTGGCCATGCCGCGCGGGCCTTCGATCAGCACGCCACCGATCTTCGGGTCGATGGCGGTCAGGCACAGGGCCAGTTTCAGGTCGTCGGCGCCGACCACGGCAGACAGCGGGAAATGTGGAATATCGGTCATCAACTGCCTTCTTCTATATCCAACAACAGGTTTTCCAACGCCTCGCGGTACGCCCCAGGCTCCTGCCACATGCCGCGTTGCTGGGCTTCGAGCATGCGTTCGGTCATATCCCGCAGGGCATCCGGGTTGTGCTGCTGCACAAAGGCGCGGGTGCCCGGGTCCAGCAAGTAGGCATCCGCCAGCAATGCATATTGATGATCGTCGATCAACGCCGTCGTAGCGTCGAACGCGAACAGATTATCCACGGTGGCCGCCATCTCGAACGCACCTTTATAGCCGTGGCGCTTCACCCCTTCGATCCACTTCGGGTTGGCCGCCCGGGCACGAATCACCCGGTTCAACTCTTCCTTCAACGTGCGGACTTTCGGCAAGTCCGGCTGGCTGTGGTCACCATGATAGCTGGCAGCCTTGTCGCCGCTCAGGGTTTCCACGGCGGCGAGCATGCCGCCCTGGAATTGGTAGTAATCATTGGAGTCGAGCAGGTCATGCTCGCGGTTGTCCTGGTTCTGCAACACCGCCTGCACCTGGCTCAAACGCTGGGCAAACTGTTCGCGGGCGGCGGTGCCTTCGTCGGAGCCGCCATAGGCGTAGCCGCCCCAGTTCAGGTAAACCTCGGCCAGGTCTTCGCGGCTCTGCCACAAGCGCCCATCAATCGCGCCCTGCACGCCGGCACCATAGGCACCGGGCTTGGCACCGAAGATCCGCCAGCCGGCCTGCTTCGCCGCCGCGTCCTCGTCCAGGCCCGACAGGCGCAAGGCCTCTCGCTCACTGCGCACCTTGGCCGCCAGCGGGTTCAGGTCATCCGGTTCGTCCAGCGCCGCCACGGCTTGCACCGCCGCATCGAACAGGCGGATCAGGTTGGCGAATGCATCACGGAAGAACCCCGACACGCGCAAGGTCACATCCACCCGTGGCCGGTCCAGCAGACTGATCGGCAGGATTTCAAAGTCATCCACCCGCTGGCTGCCGGTGGCCCACACCGGGCGCACGCCCATCAGCGCCATGGCCTGGGCAATGTCGTCGCCGCCGGTGCGCATGGTGGCGGTGCCCCACACCGACAGGCCGAGCTGGCGCAAGTGGTCGCCATGATCCTGCAGGTGACGCTCAAGAATCAGGTTCGCCGATTGGAAGCCGATACGCCAGGCGGTGGTGGTTGGCAGGTTGCGCACATCCACCGAGAAAAAGTTACGACCGGTAGGCAACACGTCCAGACGGCCCCGGCTCGGCGCGCCGCTGGGCCCGGCCGGGACGAAGCGCCCGTTCAAGGCATCCAGCAACCCGCGCATTTCCGCCGGGCCGCAGGCATCCAGGCGTGGCGCGACGACGATGCGCAAGCTCTCGATCACCGCCTTGACGTCTTCCCAGCCGGGCTCTTCAAGCTGCTCCACGGCACCTTCCAGCGCCTGCTCGATCAAGCGCGCGGCATACAGCTCCAGGCGCTCACGGGTGTCGCCGGCGGTGCGCCACAACTGCGTGTCGATCTTCTGCAGCACCACTGGCCGGCGCCCGGTCCACGGCTCGGCCAGGGCGCAGTCCAGCGGGTCGAAGCCCAGGTCGAAGGCTTTGGCCAATACCCGCAGCAGGCTCGATTGCGGCCCGCGACCATCGCCACGCGGAATGCGCAGCAAGGCCAGCAAGGTGTCGATGCGCAAACGGCCCTCGGGCGACTCGCCGAAAATGTGCAGGCCATCGCGAATCTGCGACTCCTTCAAGTCACACAGGTAAGTGTCCAGGCGCGGCAGCCAGATCGCCGCGTCGGTATCGCTGTCGAGGTTTTCGTCCAGGGCCAGTTCCTGGTCGATGCGGGTTTCGCGCACCAGCTTGAGGATGTCCTTTTGCAGCTCGCGGGCACGTCGTGGGTCGAGCAATTGCGCTTCGTAATACTCGTCGGCCAGCAACTCCAGGTCGCGCAACGGCCCGTAGGTTTCGGCGCGGGTCAGCGGCGGCATCAGGTGATCGATGATCACCGCCTGGGTGCGGCGCTTGGCCTGGGCGCCCTCGCCCGGGTCGTTGACGATAAACGGGTAGATATTCGGCAGCGGCCCCAGTAGTGCGTCGGGCCAGCAGTTCTCGGAAAGCCCGACGCCCTTGCCCGGCAGCCATTCCAGGTTGCCGTGCTTGCCAACGTGGATCACGCCGTGGGCGCCGTAGGTCTGGCGCAACCAGAAGTAGAACGCCAGGTAACCGTGGGGCGGCACCAGGTCCGGGTCGTGATAGACCGCACTCGCGTCGACCTGGTAACCCCGGGCCGGCTGGATGCCGACGAAGGTCAGGCCCAAACGCAGGCCCGCGATCATCATGCGGCCGTCGCGGAACATCGGATCGCTATGAGGTGTACCCCAGCGTGCCAACACGGCCTGGCGATTGGACTCGGGCAAGCGGTTGAACATCGCCTCGTAGTCATCCAGCGCCAGGCTCTGATGACACGGACGCAAGTCGAGGCTGTCCAGGTCGTTGCTGACGCCGCCCAAGAGCGCCTGGATCAGTGCCGTTCCACTTTCCGGCAGCTCGTCCGGCAGCGGATAACCTTGGATTTTCAGTGCCCGCAGGATATTCAGCGCGGCGGCTGGGGTGTCGAGACCCACGCCGTTGCCGATACGTCCGTCCCGGGTCGGGTAGTTGGCGAGGATCAGCGCGATACGCTTTTCGCCATTCGGCACCCCCGCCAGTTCGACCCAGCGCCGCGCCAGTTCGGCGACAAAGTCCATGCGCTCCGGCTGTGCGCGATAGCACACCACATCCGACTGGCTGCGCTCGCTGCGCCAGGCCAGGTCCTTGAAGCTGATGGGCCGGCTGATGATGCGCCCGTCCAGCTCCGGCAACGCGATGTGCATCGCCAGGTCCCGAGGGCCGAGGCCTTGTTCGCTGGCCTGCCAGCCGGGCTCGTTGTCCTGGGCGCAAATCGCCTGGATCACCGGGATATTGCGGCGAAACGGCCGCAGGTGCGGCGCTTCGGGGCTGGACTGGGCAAAACCGGTGGTGTTCAGAATCACCGAGGCGTGCACCTCGTCCAGCAAGTCCTCGACCACGGTCAGGCAGCCGGGCTCTTTCAAACTGGCCACCGCCATCGGCAGCGGGTTGAGACCCGCGGCCTGCAAGCGCTGGCAAAAAACATCGATAAAGCCGGTGTTGGCCGCCTGCAAATGGGAGCGGTAGAACAGCACCGCCGCCACGGGAAAATCAGCTTGCCAGTCAGCCTGCCAATCGTTGAGACGGGCATTGGCTTTATGCGGGTGATAAATCGCCGTGCGCGGCAGGGTTTGCGGCTCGCTCCAGGTGTAATCGCGGCCAAGGTAGCCGGCGGCCAGGCAACGATAGAAATCCAGCGCATTCCCCAAACCACCCTGGCGCAGGAAGTGCCAGAGCCGGTCACGCTCCTCGGCGCCCACGGTGCTGAGGCCACTGAGTTCCGGGTCCGGGCGATCATCCCCCGGCACCAGGATCAGCTGCACGCCGCGCTCGGCCAACTCCACCAGGCGCTCGATACCGTAGCGCCAATAACCGATGCCGCCGTGCAGCGAAATCAGGATGACCTTGGCGTGGCGCAGCACCTCGTCCACATACAGGTCGACCGAAGCATGGTTCTGCACCTGCATCGGGTTGGCCAGGCGCAGGCTCGGGTAATCCTCGGGCAACTGCTGGGCCGCTTCGGCCAGCAGCGCCAGGCTGGAATCACCGCTGCACAGGATCACCAGCTCGGCGGGGGTTTGCCCAAGGTCGGCGATGTTGTCATCCGAAACGAAACCGCCGGGCTGGGTCCTGAGCAGATGCATGGTTTAAACGCTGAGGGCAGCGCGCAGTTGCGCTTCGAGCAAGCCGGCGTCGAGTTCCTGGCCGATCAGCACCAGGTGCGTGGCGCGCGGCTCATCGGCGCGCCAGGCGCGGTCGAAGTGCTTGTCGAAACGCGTGCCCACGCCCTGGATCAGCAGGCGCATCGGCTTGTTCGGGATCGCCGCGAAGCCCTTGACCCGCAGGATGCCGTGCTTGACCACCAGTTGGGTCAGGGCGTCCAGCAGCAGGCTTTCGTCGGCCTGGGGCAGTTCGATGGAGATGGAGTCGAAGGCATCGTGGTCGTGGCCGTCCTCACCTTCGTGATGATGATCGTGATGGCTGTGGCGGCCGTCGATGTGTTCTTCCGAGCCCGCGCCCAGGCCGATCAACACGTCCAGCGGCAGGCGACCGCTGCTGGCTTCGATGATTTTTACCGCCGGCGGCAGTTCTTCTGCCACTTCCAGGCGCACACGGGCCAGGTCTTCAGGGCTGATCAGGTCGGACTTGTTGAGGATCACCAGATCGGCGCTGGCCAGTTGGTCAGCGAACAGCTCGTGCAGGGGGGATTCGTGGTCCAGGTTCGGGTCGAGCTTGCGCTGGGCGTCAACCTGGTCCGGGAAGGCGGCGAACGTGCCGGCGGCCACGGCTGGGCTGTCGACCACGGTGATCACGGCGTCAACGGTGCAGGCGCTGCGGATTTCCGGCCACTGGAACGCCTGGACCAAGGGTTTTGGCAGGGCCAGGCCCGAGGTTTCGATGAGGATATGGTCGAGGTCGCCGCGACGGGCCACCAGTTCGCGCATCACCGGGAAGAACTCTTCCTGGACCGTGCAGCACAGACAGCCATTGGCCAATTCGTAGACGCGGCCGTTCGCCTCTTCTTCGGTACAGCCGATGGAGCATTGCTTGAGGATTTCACCGTCAATGCCCAGCTCGCCGAACTCGTTGACGATCACCGCGATACGGCGCCCCTGGGCGTTATCCAGCATGTGGCGCAGCAAGGTGGTCTTGCCCGAGCCGAGGAAGCCGGTAACGATGGTGACGGGGAGTTTGGCCAGTGTTTTCATCGGATGCCCTTTGGGGCGGGCATACGGGACGAGTGGCCCTGCGCGGGTGCGCAGGAGCAGAATTCGCCACCGGATCACCCCGCCCGGTTGAAGTAGAAAATCGGTTGCGAGGCAGGTCTCCTGGCTTGGGGCTTGCCGGCGGTGATGCCGGCGCTGGCTGCGCCTTCCCGCCTTGTTCAGGCAGTGGCGTGGCAGTCAGATAAACCCTTTACAGTTGCGGGGGCAGCCGCGGCATTGACCGCGTTCCCTTCTTAGCTTCGGCCTGGGCCGAAGAACCTCGAAGGTGCAAGGCTACGCAGTGCGCGGGGACGGGTCAATGTCCGAGCGTTTGGCACTAAGCAGCGCCAGGCGCTCCAGCATGCCTTCGCTCGCCGCCGGCCCGGCCTGGACGCTGCACTGCTCGACGGACACGCGTGCACCGTCGGCGTCCACCACCGCCACTTCCACCGGGCGCCGGGTTTTCCGGTCGACCAATTGCAGGCTTTCACCTTCGTTGGCGAAATGGCGGTTGCCCCAGCCGATGAACGCCATGATCACCACCCGGAAATCCTCGCCAACCGGCGTCGGTACGTACTCGAAACGTGGCGGTCGCTCGCTGTATTGCCGGCGTTCCAGCAGCCCCGCTTCCACCAGGCTGTTGAGCCGGCGAGTGAGCATGTTCGGAGCGATCCCCAGGCTCTGGGAAAACTCATCAAAACGCCGCAAACCTTGCAGCGCGTCGCGCATGATCAGGATGCTCCACCACTCGCCTACCCGTTCCACTCCACGGGCTACCGGGCACTCGGCATTCACCAGCGACTTACGTTGCATTGCAGTTCCTCTGTGGGGCGGCTACGAAAATTTCAGCTATTGGATGTTACTTTCATAATGATAGTTTCGTCCATGCATTGCTACCAACCTGAAATTTGCGGAGCTAAGCGATCATGAGTAAGCGAATTGTTGTGACCGGCATGGGTGCAGTGACACCACTGGCAACCGGCGTGGAACAGACCTGGAAGCGCCTGCTGGCCGGTGAATCCGGGATTCGCAGGCTACCCGAGGCATTGATCGGCGACCTGGCAATCAGCATCGGCGGCCAAGTGTTGGACCGCATCCAGGACCCTGAAGCCGGCTTTGACCCGGACACTGTCATCCCGGCCAAGGAACAACGCAAGATGGACCGGTTCATCGTGTTTGCCCTGGCCGCCGCGCAAGAGGCCTTGGCCCAGGCGGGTTGGAGTCCGCAAACGCCCTCGCAGCAGGAACGTACCGCGACAATCATCGCCTCCGGCGTGGGTGGTTTTCCCGCGATTGCCGAGGCCGTTCGTACGGCTGACAGCAAAGGGCCTCGCCGCCTGTCGCCGTTCACGATCCCGTCATTCCTCGGCAACATGGCGGCCGGGCACGTGTCGATCCAGCATCAACTGAAAGGTCCGCTGGGCTCCCCCGTCACTGCCTGCGCCGCCGGCGTACAGGCGATTGGTGATGCTGCGCGAATGATCCGTGCCGGCGAAATCGACATCGCCGTGTGTGGCGGCGCCGAAGCCTGCATCCACCGGGTCAGCCTCGGCGGTTTCGCGGCGGCGCGTGCGCTGTCGAGCGATTACAACGACACGCCGGCATTGGCCTCCCGCCCGTTCGATCAAGGCCGCGACGGGTTTGTGATGGGCGAAGGTGCCGGACTGTTGGTGATCGAGGAACTGGAGCATGCATTGGCTCGCGGGGCGACGCCTATTGCAGAACTGGTGGGCTACGGCACCAGCGCCGACGCCTATCACATGACATCGGGCCCGGAAGATGGCTCGGGTGCACGCAGGGCAATGGAACTGGCGATCGCGCAGGCAGGGATCAGCGCCGCACAGATCCAGCACTTGAACGCCCATGCCACGTCGACCCCCGTAGGCGACAACGGCGAACTGGCAGCGATCAATACGCTGTTCGGTGCAAATGCCAGCGTCGCGATCAGCGCCACCAAGTCGGCGACCGGCCATCTGTTGGGCGCCGCGGGCGGGATCGAGGCGATCTTCACCGTGCTCGCCCTGCGCGACCAGATTGCCCCGGCGACCCTCAACTTGGACAACCCGGACCCCGCTGCCGAAGGACTGGATATGGTCCGAGGCCAAGCCCGGTCGTTGCCGATTGAATACGCGATTTCCAATGGGTTTGGATTCGGCGGCGTGAATGCCAGTGTGTTGTTCAAACGCTGGGGTTAACGCGGCGATTTGACGCCCATCGCCCGCCCATGCTCTCCTACACATCTTGTTTCGGGTGCCCTTCACAGGGTGAAACGGGAAACCGGTGAGTCATGTTCCTTTACTCAAGGGCGTGACGAGTCCGGTGCTGCCCCCGCAACGGTAAGCGAGTGAAGCATCAAAACCACTGTGCCTCTACGGCATGGGAAGGTGATGCTTTCAAGGCCCAGGCCCCTCGCAAGCCCGGAGACCGGCCCGAAAGAATCACATAACAAACCCGCGGTGGGCGGGCGCTGTTCAGAACCCTGCGTGCCTGGCTCGCGGGGTTTTCATGCGCTCGTGTCACCCTGAAACCCTGAAGGGACGCGCCATGTCGATCATCAGCAGCACCGCCTCTACCGCCAGCACCACCGCCACCCTGAGCCAACGCCTGACTGCCGCCATCAGCGCGTCGATCCTCGGTGCGTGCCTGGTGTATTTCGCCGGTTTCTCGCACATCGAAGCGGTGCACAACGCCGCCCACGATACCCGCCACAGCGCTGCGTTCCCGTGCCACTGAGACCTGCCGACATGATCAAGCGTATTGCCCAAACCGCAGGTTTCACCGGCCTCCTGGCTGCTCTGCTGCTGACCTTGCTGCAAAGCTTCTGGGTTGCCCCGCTGATCCTGCAGGCGGAAACCTTCGAAAACGCCCCGGCCGCGACCGAAGTGCATGAACATGCCGAAGCCACGGCCCACACCCACGACGCTGAAGCCTGGGAGCCGGAAGATGGCTGGCAGCGTGTGCTGTCGACTACGGGCGGTAACCTGGTGGTCGCCGTAGGTTTTGCCCTGATGCTTGCCGGCCTGTACACCTTGCGTGCACCGACCCGCACGGCCCAAGGCCTGCTGTGGGGCCTGGCCGGTTACGCCACCTTTGTGTTGGCGCCGACCCTGGGCTTGCCGCCTGAATTGCCGGGGACTGCGGCGGCAGACCTGGCGCAACGGCAAATCTGGTGGATCGGCACTGCCGCCTCTACCGCTGCCGGTATCGCGCTGATCGTGTTCGGTCGTAACTGGCTGCTGAAAATCCTGGGCGTGGCGATCCTGGCTGTGCCCCATGTGATTGGCGCACCACAGCCGGAAGTCCACTCGATGCTGGCGCCGGAGGCTCTGGAAGCTCAATTCAAGATCGCCTCGCAGTTGACCAACGTTGCCTTCTGGCTGGCGCTGGGCTTGATCAGTGCCTGGCTGTTTCGCCGTAACCGTGATGGTCAGTATTCGGCATGATCCTGGCGATTGGCCTGGGGTGTCAGCGGGGTTGTTCTGTCGACATCCTGCTTGAACTGTTCAACGCCGCCCTCACCGAGGGTGGCATTGAGCGTCAGCGCATCACTGCGTTGGCCAGTCTTGATCGCAAGCGGGATGAGCCGGGGTTGCTGGCACTGGCTCAGGTTCTGGATTTGCCTTTGTTGTTTTTCAGTGCGGCGCAATTGGCGCCCTATGAAGATCGACTGAGCCATAAGTCCGAGACGGTTTTTGCTCATACCGGCTGCTACGGCATCGCGGAAAGTGCCGCCCTGGCCCTGGCAGAACAGCTATCCCAAGGCCCTGCCACCCTGCTGATCACCCGCAAAAAAACCGCCCAGGCCACCTTTGCATTGGCTTGCGCCGGCTGAATTCCCGATAATCGTCAGCTTTGATCATGAGCAATCTTCATCTGGAGGGCTGCTCGCGTGCTTTTTTTCACAGGAATGAATCCATGACTGTCTTTTTCATCGGCGCAGGCCCAGGCGATCCGGAGTTGATCACGGTCAAGGGGCAGCGGCTGATTCGCAGTTGCCCGGTGATTATCTATGCCGGCTCGCTGGTACCGGCGGCGGTGCTTGAGGGGCATCAGGCTGAGCTGGTGGTCAACAGTGCCGAGTTGCATCTGGAGCAGATCATCGAGCTGATCAAGACGGCCCATGAGAAAGGCCAGGATGTGGCGCGGGTGCATTCCGGGGATCCGAGTTTGTACGGGGCGATTGGGGAGCAGATTCGGCTTTTGCGGGAGCTTGGGATTGGGTTTCAGATCATTCCCGGGGTGACGGCGGTGGCGGCGTGTGCGGCGTTGTTGGAAGCTGAGCTGACGTTGCCGGACATTGCGCAGAGTGTGATTTTGACGCGGTATGCGGATAAGACGGCGATGCCTGAGGGTGAGGTGTTCAGTAGCCTGGCGCAGCATGGGACGACCATGGCGATTCACCTGGGGGTGAATCGTCTGGAGAAGATCGTGGCTGAGTTGGTGCCTCACTATGGGGAGGATTGTCCGATTGCGGTGGTGCATCGGGCGACCTGGCCGGATCAGGATTGGGCCATTGGTACGCTGGCGGATATTGCCGGGAAGGTGGCAGCCAAGGGGTTTCGGCGTACGGCGTTGATTCTGGTGGGTCGGGTTTTGGCCAGTGACAGTTTTGGTGAGTCGTCGTTGTATCGCGCGGGGCACGCGCATTTGTATCGGCCCTGAGGGGGGATGGGGTACATATCCGTTATTTAGGTAACGGCGGCTTATGGTTCCGCTCTTACAGCGGCTCACTCCCGGCCGGCTTGAGTGTTG
>NZ_JACAPW010000002.1:0-84604 GCF_013385495.1 Pseudomonas sp. F8002
GGTGCCGGAGTGAGGGAACACCGAGCCTAGGCGAGGTGCCGACAGGCGGGGCAGAGCCCTTTGCTTACTTTGGGGCTTTTCCAAAGTGAGCCGCTGTAAGAGCGGAACCATAAGCCGCCGTTACCTAAATAACGGATATGTACTCAATCACCCCCCAAACGCATCCCTGAGAAACCCCGGAGCGATATACCGCTGATAATGCGCCTCGGACAAAATAAAAAACTCCCGATCAATCGCATCCCGCAACTCAGGCAACCCCCACTCCCGAAACTCCGGCATCAACACCATCCCGTAAGCCTCCAGATTGCTGATCACCCGCGCCCCCCGGGCAATCAACTGATAGGCCCAGCAGTACTCCGACTGATGCGGCACAAACCGAATCTTGCGCTGCTCCAGCTGCCCCCGCAGCATTTTAGGGTCAAACACCTCAAGCTTCCCGGCCATCACCTGCACCAACAACTGCTCCAGCCGCAGCCACACCGCACGTTTTTCTTCCTCGTTATACCCGTTCCACTGAATCACCTCATGGTGAAACCGCTTGCACCCCCGGCACACAAGATCGCCGTAAACCGTGGAGCACAGGCCTACGCAGGGGGTCTTGATGGTTTGGTTAGACATGGTCGACAACGCACAAATCAGCGAAACAGTTGCACATGTTAGCCCTTTGTCTAAGGTTGATCACCCTGCAAACTTGGCGCGGCAACTTACGTTTAGAATTTTTTTGCCGTAGAATCATCCGGCCTTGTAAGGCGCCAATAATCCGTTGGAAGCTGTTTTCAAAGCGTCACGAGCACAGTCGTTCCTAAAGAACGGTGTTGGCGATGGTTATTTACCCGGTAAATAGCCAGCGCCAACCCTCATCAGCTCCGTTCTGCAGGCGTAAAACTTTGAAAGCAGCTTCTGTGAGGATTGCCGGCAGCGCTGGCTCTACGGCCCAAAAAGCCCCTGAGCGCATGCGTGCCGTGCATTTCTGGATGAGCGTCCCGTGGGACCACTGATGAGGGTAATAACTGTGCTTGAAGCCTACCGCAAACATATCGAAGAGCGTGCAGCCCTGGGTATCGTTCCCCAGCCGCTTAACGCCGAACAAACCGCAGGCCTGGTCGAGCTGCTGAAAAATCCCCCGGCTGGCGAAGAAGAATTCCTCGTTGACCTGATCACCAACCGCATTCCACCAGGCGTTGACGAAGCTGCCTACGTCAAGGCCGGTTTCCTGTCTGCCCTGGCCAAGGGCGAAGCCACTTCTCCCCTGATCGACAAGAAACGCGCTGTTGAACTGCTCGGCACCATGCAAGGCGGCTACAACATCGTGACCCTGGTCGAGCTGCTGGACGACGCCACCCTGGCCCCCGTCGCTGCCGCCCAACTCAAGCACACCCTGCTGATGTTCGATGCTTTCCACGACGTCGCGGAAAAAGCCAGGAACGGCAACGAACACGCCAAAGCCGTGATCCAGTCCTGGGCCGACGGCGAGTGGTTCAAGAACCGCCCGACCCTGGCCGACAAGATCAGCCTGCGCGTGTTCAAGGTCACCGGCGAAACCAACACCGACGACCTGTCCCCTGCCCCGGACGCCTGGTCCCGCCCTGACATCCCGCTGCACGCCCTGGCCATGCTGAAAATGGCCCGTGAAGGCATCGTGCCGGATGAGCAAGGCAAGACCGGCCCGATGAAGCAGATCGAAGAAATGCGCGGCCAGGGCTTCCCGATCGCCTACGTCGGTGACGTGGTCGGTACCGGTTCGTCGCGTAAATCGGCCACCAACTCGGTACTGTGGTTCTTCGGCGACGACGTGCCTTACGTGCCGAACAAGCGCGCTGGCGGCTTCTGCTTCGGCAGCAAGATCGCTCCAATCTTCTACAACACCATGGAAGATGCCGGCGCACTGCCAATCGAGTTCGACGTTACCAACATGAACATGGGCGACGTGATCGACCTGTACCCGCATGCTGGCAAAGTCACCAAGCACAACAGCGATGAAGTCCTGACCACCTTCGAAATGAAGACTCCGGTGCTGTTGGATGAAGTCCGTGCCGGCGGTCGTATCCCGCTGATCATCGGCCGTGGCCTGACCGAGAAGGCTCGCGCCGAGCTGGGTCTGCCACCTTCGACCCTGTTCAAACTGCCGGAAGCCCCGGCTGAAAGCGACAAGGGCTACACCCTGGCGCAGAAAATGGTCGGCAAGGCCTGCGGCGTGGCTGGCGTTCGTCCAGGCACCTACTGCGAACCGAAGATGACCACCGTCGGCTCCCAGGACACCACCGGTCCCATGACCCGTGACGAACTGAAAGACCTGGCGTGCCTGGGCTTCTCCACCGATCTGGTAATGCAGTCGTTCTGCCACACCGCGGCCTATCCAAAGCCGATCGACGTGACCACCCACCACACCCTGCCTGACTTCATCATGACCCGTGGCGGCGTATCGCTGCGTCCGGGCGACGGCATCATCCACAGCTGGCTGAACCGCATGCTGCTGCCGGACACCGTCGGTACCGGTGGTGACTCCCACACCCGTTTCCCGATGGGCATTTCGTTCCCGGCCGGTTCCGGCCTGGTAGCGTTCGCCGCCGCCACCGGCGTCATGCCGCTGGACATGCCGGAATCGATCCTGGTGCGTTTCAAAGGTGAAATGCAACCTGGTATCACCCTGCGTGACCTGGTTCACGCCATTCCTTACTACGCGATCCAGGCTGGCCTGCTGACCGTAGAGAAGAAAGGCAAGAAGAACGCCTTCTCCGGCCGCATCCTGGAAATCGAAGGCCTGGATAACCTGAGCATCGAACAAGCCTTCGAGCTGTCCGACGCCTCGGCTGAACGTTCGGCTGCCGGTTGCACCATCAAGCTGTCGAAAGAATCCATCACCGAGTACCTGAACTCCAACATCACCCTGCTGCGCTGGATGATTGGTGAAGGCTACGGCGATGCGCGCACCCTGGAACGTCGTGCCCAAGCGATGGAAGCCTGGGTTGCCAACCCTGAGCTGATGGTTGCCGATGCTGACGCCGAATACGCTGAAATCATCGAGATCGACCTGGCCGACATCAAGGAGCCTGTGCTCTGCGCGCCAAACGATCCGGACGACGCCCGTCTGCTGTCCAGCGTTGCTGGCGAGAAGATCGACGAAGTGTTCATCGGTTCGTGCATGACCAACATCGGTCACTTCCGCGCTGCCGGTAAACTGCTGGATCAGGTCAAGGGTCAGCTGCCAACCCGTCTGTGGCTGTCGCCGCCGACCAAGATGGACGCTCACCAACTGACCGAAGAAGGCTACTACGGCATCTACGGCAAGGCTGGCGCGCGCATGGAAATGCCGGGCTGCTCGCTGTGCATGGGTAACCAGGCACGTGTAGAGCCGAACTCGACCGTTGTGTCGACGTCGACCCGTAACTTCCCGAACCGTCTGGGTGACGGCGCAAACGTCTACCTGGCTTCGGCCGAGCTGGCGTCGGTGGCTTCCATCCTGGGTCGCCTGCCGACCGTCGAGGAGTACATGGAATACGCCGCGAAGATCAACACCATGGCCAGCGACGTGTATCGCTACCTGAGTTTTGACCAGATCGCCGAGTTCCGTGAAATTGCTGCAAGCGCCAACATCCCTGTGGTTCAAGCCTAAGGTTTTGTTGCTGTAAACGAACGCCGCGTATCGTCAGATGCGCGGCGTTTTTTTATGCGCCTCGATTGAGGCCCAGACCTTGTCCTGCGCCTGGGTGCACGGCGTGCCTTCCGGGTGTGCCTGGATCGTGGCGATCACCGCGCGTAACTCGGCCTTGCTCTGGTCCATTCGGGCTTGAAGCTCTTCTATCTGCGCAATCCTGCGCTCAAGCCTCAAGACGATATCGGCGCGTTTCGCCTCGCTCGGGGAATCGTCGGGCATCAGCGCCTTCAACTCCTGCAAGCTGAAACCGGCGCGCTGAGCGCCCTGGATCAATTGCAGCGTCTGCAACGTCTGCATGGGATAACGGCGATAGCCATTACCTTGTCGCTCGACCTGGATCAGCCCCTGGGCTTCGTAAAAGCGAATCTTCGAGGCTGCCAAGCCGCTGCGTTCCGCCAGTTCACCAATATTCATCGCCAACCCCATTGACCTTAAAGTGACCTTTAAGCTTAGCCTGAGCGCTCCCAATGTGAGGAGTCAAGCATGTCGCCCTTTGAAGCGTTGCAATTGCCCAACGGCCAGCTCATCAGTAACCGCATCGCCAAGGCGGCGATGGAAGAGAACATGGCGGATGCGAACCAGGCGCCTTCCGAGGCCCTGATGCGCTTATATCAAGCCTGGGCCGACGGCGAGCCCGGCCTGATCCTGACCGGCAACGTGATGATTGATCGCCGTGCCATGACCGGCCCCGGCGGCGTGGTGCTGGAAGACGAACGTCACCTGGACAAGTTTCGCCAATGGGCCGCGATTGGCCGGGCCAAGGGCGCGCAGTTCTGGGTGCAGCTCAACCACCCGGGCCGTCAGACCATGGCCAACCTCGGCCAGCAGGCCCTGGCACCTTCGGCGGTGGCCCTCGATCTCGGCGGCTTTTCGAAGATGTTCGCCCAACCCAAAGCCATGACCGAGGACGATATCCAGGACGTCATCACGCGCTTCGCCACCAGCGCGCGTCTCGCCGAAAAGGCCGGCTTCAGCGGCGCGCAGATTCACGCGGCCCACGGCTACCTGCTCAGCCAGTTTCTCTCGCCCTTGAGCAACCAGCGCACAGACCGCTGGGGCGGCAGCGTTGAAAACCGCGCTCGGCTGTTGCTGGAAGTGATCAAAGCCGTACGCGCCGCCGTGAGCGCGGATTTCTGCGTGGCGGTGAAACTCAACTCCGCCGACTTCCAGCGCGGAGGCTTTGACGCCGCCGACGCCCACGCCGTGGTCGAGCTGCTCAACCCGCTGGCCATCGACCTGCTGGAACTGTCCGGCGGCAGCTACGAAGCCCCGGCCATGCAAGGCGAGGCTCGCGACGGACGCACCCTGGCCCGCGAAGCCTATTTCATCGAGATGGCCAGCGACCTGGCGAAAGTCGCCAACATGCCGGTGATGGTCACCGGCGGCATCCGGCGCTTGCCGATCGTGCAGCAAGTCCTGGACAGCGGCATCGCCATGGCCGGGATCGCCACCGCGCTGACCCTGGAGCCGCACCTGATCAAGCAATGGCGCGCCGGCCGCGATCTCAACCCGCAATTGCCGCCGATCCGCTGGAAGCGCAAACCCCTGGCCAGCCTGGCGAGCATGGCAGTGGTGCGCTATCAGCTTCGCCGCCTGAGCCGTGGCCGCCAGCCGAAACCCGGGGTGACGCCGCTGCTGGCGTTGATAAAAGACCAACTGTTTATCGCCCGCCGCACTCGGCAATATCGCGCTGCGATGACCAATTCTTCACATTGAGCGGGGAGCATTCAGCGCCATGGAACTGTCCTTAACTGATCAGCAGCTTTTTACCCTCACTGACGATTGGAGTTCTTCATGGCGAAAATCACCCTGGCCCAGCAATTGGCGACCACCCTTGAACAGGCGGGCATCAAGCGCATCTGGGGCCTGACCGGCGACAGCCTCAACGGCCTGACCGACTCCCTGCGCACCATGGACAGCATCGAGTGGATGCATGTGCGCCACGAAGAAGTGGCCGCGTTTGCCGCCGGTGCCGAAGCCGCCGCCACCGGCGAGCTGACCGTATGCGCCGGCAGCTGCGGCCCCGGCAACTTGCACTTGATCAATGGCCTGTTCGATTGCCATCGCAACCACGTGCCGGTGCTGGCCATCGCGGCGCAGATCCCCTCCTCCGAGATCGGCCTGAACTACTTCCAGGAGACCCATCCCCAGGAGCTGTTCAAGGAGTGCAGCCACTTTATCGAGCTGGTGACCAACCCCGAGCAGATGCCTCACGTGCTGCACCGTGCCATGCGCTCGGCGATCCTCAATCGCGGCGTAGCGGTGGTGGTGATTCCAGGGGATGTGTCACTGTTGGAAGTAGAAGATAAATTCAAACCGTGGCCGGCCCTGCTGGCACCGCGCACGTTGCCGGCGGAACAGGACCTGCAACGCCTCACCGACATCCTCGAACACAGCGGCAAAGTCACCCTGCTGTGTGGCAGCGGCTGTGCCGGCGCCCACGATGAGGTGGTGGCCCTGGCCGACGCCCTCGGCGCGCCCGTGGTGCATGCCCTGCGCGGCAAGGAACATGTGGAGTGGGACAACCCGTTCGACGTCGGCATGACCGGCCTGATCGGCTTCAGCTCCGGCTACCACGCCATGCTCAACTGCGACACGCTGATCATGCTCGGCACCGACTTCCCGTATCGCCAGTTCTACCCGACCGACGCAAAAATTATCCAGGTCGACCGCAACCCACAGGCACTGGGCCGACGTGCCACGCTGGACCTGGGCATTGCAGCTGACGTCAGCGAGACCATCCAGGCGCTGCTGCCGCGCCTGACCCGCAAGACGGACCGCAGCTTCCTCGAAACCTCGCTCAAGCATTATGAAAAAGCCCGCCAAGGGTTGGATGACCTGGCGGAACCGTCAAAGGCCGGCCGGCCAATTCACCCGCAATACGTTGCGCGCCTGCTCAGCGAACTGGCGGACGACGACGCAATCTTCACCGCCGACGTTGGCTCGCCGACAGTCTGGGCGGCGCGTTACTTGAAAATGAACGGCAAGCGCCGGTTGATCGGCTCGTTCAACCATGGCTCGATGGCCAACGCCATGCCCCAGGCCATCGGTGCGCAAGCCGCGTTTCCCGGGCGCCAGGTGATTTCGATGTCCGGTGACGGTGGGTTCACCATGCTGATGGGTGACTTCATCAGCCTGGCGCAGCTGAACCTGCCGGTGAAGCTGGTGGTGTTCAACAACTCTTCTTTGGGCTTCGTCGCCATGGAGATGAAAGCGGCGGGCTACCTGGATACCGGCACCGAGCTGAAAAACCCGGACTTTGCCGCCATGTCCAACGCCATGGGCATCCTCGGTATTCGCGTAGAGCAGTCCGAAGACCTGGAACCGGCCCTGCGCCGCGCCCTGGCCCACGACGGCCCGGTGCTGGTGGACGTGGTCACCGCCACCCAGGAACTGGTGATGCCGCCGAGCATCAAGCTGGAGCAGGCCAAGGGCTTCAGCCTGTACATGCTCAAGGCGGTGATGAGCGGACGCGGTGATGAGGTGATCGAGTTGGCGAAAACCAACTGGCTGCGTTAATCGCGCCTTAGTCGCCGACCACGCGGCCGACCGCAGACAAAAAAGACCCCGCTTAAATAGCGGGGTCTTTTTTCGCACGACTGATCAACCGTGCTGTTTTTCCACCCACTTGCCATAGGCGTCGATAAACGCCTGCAAAAACGGCTTGGTCTTTTCCGAGACCTTGCCCGACTCATCGAACACGCTGCCCGCACCGCCCAGATAGGCTTCCGGCTGCTGCATGCACGGCACATCGAGAAACACCAGCGACTGGCGCAAATGGTGATTGGCCCCAAAACCGCCGATGGCTCCGGGAGACACACTGATCACCGCACCCGGCTTGCCGCTGAAGACACTCTGGCCATAAGGGCGCGAACCGACGTCAATCGCATTCTTCAATACACCCGGCACGGAGCGGTTGTATTCGGGGGTCACAAACAGCACCGCGTCGGATGAACGCACGTGTTGACGGAAAGTACTGTAGGCTGCCGGCGGTGCAGCACCGTCGATGTCCTCGTTGTAGAGCGGCAAATCGCCAATTTCGACAATGTTCAACTTGAGGTTGGCGGGCGCCAACTCGGCCAGTGCCAGGGCGACCTTGCGGTTGATCGACTCTTTTCTCAAGCTGCCGACCAGTACGGCAATCGTGTAGACCTTGCTCATTGGGGTTTCCCGGTTTCTGACTTAAGGAGCTTGTAGTTATAGAGCCTGCGCGACGCTATCACCAGCGCGTTTTTGCAATCCCCAGGGACGTTTACACCGCAGATGGATTTGTAAGTAATGTCTGAAAAAGTCAACGAATAGTATTTTTTTTCAATAGGTAAACTACCCCGCTCTCCTACGGTCTACAGAACCGCAAATCGAGTGTTTATCTCCAGAGGTTCTAAACAGATGGCAGCAGTACTTGTCGGACAGTTCCATGCCAGAGACGCGGAAGGTCGCGTTTATTCGGTGCATGAGTTCCAGGAATCCAACCCGCCCCTCGACGGCCTGGCTGGCTCGGCGCCCACCACCACCTACAAGCTGGCCATTGGCGACCGCGTAGAAAAACTGGATGGCGATGAGTTCAGGCTGATTCAGTCGGGCACCGTCATCAAACGCGAATCGGCAACGACCCACGCTTCATAAGACCTTATTCCCCATAGGCGATATCAACATTATCGCCGACGCCTCCCAGTGTCCGGTCCTTGCCGAACGAGAACAGATCAAAGTTGGTTTTGGCCTGGCTGGGAGGATAGTGGTACTGATAGGCCACGCCCCAAGGGTCCGTCAGCATGTCCTGATCCTTGAGATAGGGGCCCCGCCACTTCCCTTCTCCCGCTGGCTGAACCGTCAACACCGCCAGCCCCTCGTCGTCGGTAGGATAACGCCCTACATCCTGATGAAACTGCTCGACTGCCTTGCCCAGCTCTTTCAACTGGACCTTGGCCGTGGCGATTTCCGACTGAGTCACGTCGCCGAAGATCCGCGGCCCCACCGCAACCGCCAACACGCCGACCACCAGCACCACCACCAGCAGGTCCCACAACGAAAACCCGCGCGTGTCTGTTTTACCGAGCATCGATAAGGCTCCCCCGTGGATCCTCTGGTTGATACGCCCTTTGTATGACCTGCTGGTTGCAGGCGCCAAGGGACTTGATCGTGCAAGTCTAGTTGGGGCGCTGCCGTGGCGGGTCTTTTTTCCACGCCCGGGCCTGAGCCATTGAATCCACGTCGCGCTGAACATAGACTCCGGCCATGCGTTTACGTCATATCGAAGTCATTCAAGCGATTTTACAGACCGGACACCTCGGCACCGCCGCCGAATGGTTGCAACTGCCCGTGGCCGATGTGGACGCAACCCTCAAGGAGGCCGAGCTGCAATTGGGCGTCATGCTGTTCGCCAGCGTGCGCGGACGCTTGCAGGCCACCCGGGAAACCCTCGAGCTGCAGGGCGAAATCGCCCACCTCTATGCAGCCCTTGAGCCGGTGCAACGCCTGGCCAGCAGCCTGAAGCACCACCATGCCCCGCCCTTGCGCGCGCTGTGCACCCCGCCGCTGGCCAATCAACTGCTGCCCCAGGCGATCGCCGTGCTGCGCCGACGTTTCCAAGACACGCCGTGCAACCTCTCCAGCCATTCCACCCGGGACATCGTCAAAAGCCTGCTGCTGCACGAAGCCGACCTCGGCCTGAGCCTGCACAACCCGGAACACCCGCAAATCCACAGCCAACCGCTGGCCCACGGCAAGCTGCAATTGCTCGCGCCCCATGGCTGGCTGAAGCCTCGGCAGAAGTACATTGCGCTACAGGAACTGGCCGGGCAGTCGATGATCGGCCTTGAAGGCCAGGACCCGCTGAGCCGCCTGCTGGACAGCAAGCTGCAAGCCCTGCGCCCGCTGCCGGTGGTGCAAACGCGGGTGCAGACGTACCAGATGATGCGCAGCATGGTAGAAGCCGGGGAAGGCCTGGCGATTGTCGACCCGTTCACCGCCAGCGGCGCACGGGAAGCCGGGCTGGATGCGTGCCCGTTGTCACCGCCGATTGTGGTGACCTTGTATGCGTTGACCCTGAAGGGCAGCGAGCCATCGCCCGCCTTGAATGCGCTGCTGGAGATTGTCACCGAGAAGGCTGAAAACCTACTGACAAGCACATTGCCGTGAATGTGGGAGTTGTCGGGCCTTGGCGAGGCTGCGAAGGCGGCGGCACAGTCGATAAAGAGGTTGCCTGACACACCGCCATCGCGGCCTCGCTGGGGCTCGACGGCTCCCACAGGGGGTCGGGGGGAAGTCTGGGAGTTGTGTGCTCGGTCGCAAGTACTCGGCTTGTGCAAATCGAATGTGGGAGCTGTCGAGCTTCAGCGAGGCTGCGAAGGCGGCGGCACAGTCGATAAAGAGGTTGCCTGACACACCGCCATCGCGGCCTCGCTGGGGCTCGACGGCTCCCACAGGGGATCGGGGGAAGTCTGGGAGTTGTGTGTTCGGTCGCAAGCACTCGGCTTGTGCAAATCGAATGTGGGAGCTGTCGAGCTTCAGCGAGGCTGCGAAGGCGGCGGTACAGTCGATAAAGAGGTTGCCTGACCTACCGCTATCGCGGCCTCGCTGGGGCTCGACGGCTCCCACAGGGGATCGGGGGAAGTCTGGGAGTTGTGTGCTCGGTCGCAAGCACTCGGCTTGTGCAAATCGAATGTGGGAGCTGTCGAGCTTTAGCGAGGCTGCGAAGGCGGCGGCACAGTCGATAAAGTGGTTGCCTGAAACACCGCCATCGCGGCCTCGCTGGGGCTCGACGGCTCCCACAGGGGATCGGGGGAAGTCTGGGAGTTGTGTGCTCGGTCGCAAGCACTCGGCTTGCGCAAATCGAATGTGGGAGCTGTCGAGCTTCAGCGAGGCTGCGAAGACGGCGGCACAGTCGATAAAGAGGTTGCCTGACCTACCGCTATCGCGGCCTCGCTGGGGCTCGACGGCTCCTACAGTTGATCGGTACAGCTCAGACTGCTTCCAATTCTGTCTTGAACAACCGATACCAGAAAATCGCCACTTCGCGCGTCTGCGGATCAATCCCGCGATAGCGCAGGTGGTCGATCCCGCCCATCACATACCCGCAGCGCTCATACAGCCGGCAGGCACCGAGGTTGTTGTTCTGGGTCTCCAGCATCATCCCCGGCAGGTTCTTCTTGCGGCTCCAGAACTGCGCCACGTCCAGCAACGCCTTGGCCACCCCGTGGCGCCGCGCGGGCAAGACCACCGCCAGCTCATCCACATGGGCAAAGCCGTTCCAGTTGGTGCTGACCACGATATGCCCCACTGGCCGGTCATCGAGGTAGGCCATGAACACCGCACTGTCGGCCGCGTCACGGAAGCTGGCGAACTCCTCTGGGTCGATGCCGTAGCATTTGCGGTACGGCACGATACGCTCCACCGCCCACTGGTCGACGCGCTTGCCCATTTCCGGCTTGCCGTAGGCGTTGACTTCAAAGCTGAAGTCGTTCCCCCACACGTAGGCGTCAAATCCTTCGTCAGCCACCCGGACACTGAGGCCCGGGTACTTCGGGTTCATTACAGCTTGCATAAACATCCTTAACCCTTGATGCAGTCGACGGTGTAACAACGACCACTGCCGTCATCTTCGTGTTGCAGTCCATGAACATCGGCAACAAAGCCGGGGAAACTGCTATCGAACGTCCTGGCAAACGCCAGGTAATCAATGATCGAGCGAGTCGATTCGGTAAAGCGCTCACCCGGCATGATCAACGGAATGCCCGGCGGGTAAGGCACCAGCATGACCGCTGCGACCCGACCTGGCAAAGCGTCGATGGACACCGCCTCGACTTCGCCCTTGACCAACAGGTCGTAGGCGTCGGCCGGTTTCATCGCGATTTCCGGCAGTACCGTGTACATCCGCTTCAGGTGCTTGGCCGTGGCATTGCTGCGGTAACAGCTGTGCAACTGGTCGCACAGATCCTTCAAACCCAATCCCTGATACCGCACCGGGCCCTGCTGAAACACCGATGGCAAACAGACAGCAAGGCTCACGTTGGCGTCATAACTGCGCTTGAATTCCAGCAGTTCGGTGAGCAGGGTACTCCACTTGCCTTTGGTGATGCCCATGGAAAACAGCACGAGGAACGAATACAGCCCGGTCTTTTCCACCACCAGCCCACGTTCCCAGAGGAATTTACTGACCACCGCAGCGGGAATTCCGCACTCGCTCAAAGCCCCGCCGGCATTCAGGCCAGGCATCACCAGGGTGACTTTTATCGGGTCCAGCAGCACGTAGTCTTCGGCGATATCGCCAAAGCCATGCCAGTCGGCCTGGGGTTGCAGCAGCCAGTCCGCCGTCACCACCCGGTCAATGCCCGCCACCAGCGGCGGCTGCCAGATGGAAAACCACCAGTCTTCAGCGGCGATGTGCTGGCGCAGGTTGGCCAGGGCGCGACGAAAGCTCAGGGCCTCGTCAAACATCTCTTGCAGCAACGACCGCCCCGCCGGCCCTTCCATCATTGCGGACGCCACATCCAGGGAGGCGATGATGCTGTACTGCGGCGAGGTGGAAATATGCATCATGAACGCTTCGTTGAAGCGGTCGCGGTCCAGCTTGCGCACGCCGCCATCCTGCACATGGATCATCGACGCCTGGCTGAACGCCGCCAGCAGCTTGTGCGTGGAGTGCGTGGTGAACACCAGCGGGCTCTCGGGCGTGCGCGAGGTGCCCATGCCGTAGCGCCCGGCAAAGAACTCATGAAACGCCGCGTAGGCGTACCACGCCTCGTCAAAGTGCAGCACCTCGACGCTGTTGCCCAGTTGCTGCTTGATCAGCTCGGCGTTGTAGCACAGGCCGTCATAGGTGGAGTTGGTGACCACCGCCAGCTTGACCCTGGCCGGTCGGCCTCGGGTCAGCGGGCTGGCGTCGATCTTGGCGCGGATCGACTCGGGGCTGAACTCGCTCAGGGGAATCGGCCCGATGATCCCCAGTTCATTGCGCTCCGGGCACAGGTACAGCGGGATGGCGCCGGTCATGATGATCGAATGCAACACCGACTTGTGACAGTTGCGGTCCACCAGCACCAGGTCATCCCGGCCCACCATCGAGTGCCAGACGATCTTGTTGGCGGTGGAAGTGCCATTGATCACGAAGTAGGTGTGATCGGCGCCGAAGTTGCGCGCTGCCCGCGCCTCGGCTTCGGCCAACGGGCCGGTGTGGTCCAGCAGCGAGCCGAGCTCCGGCACCGACACCGACAAGTCCGAACGCAGGGTATTTTCCCCGAAGAACTGATGAAACGCCTGCCCCACCGGGCTTTTGCGATAGGCCACGCCGCCGCCATGACCGGGGGTGTGCCAGGAATAATTGGAATCCGCCGTGTGCTGCACCAGGGCCTTGAAGAATGGCGGCAACAGGCCATCCAGGTAGGCGCGAGCCGCACGGGCCACTTGCCGGGCAAGAAACGGCACGGTGTCTTCAAACAGATAAAGAATGCCCCGCAACTGGTTCAGCTCGCTCATGGCATCGGCCGGGGCGTTTTCCAGGGTGACCTGCTCACCGAGGGCGAAGATCGGCAGGTTTGGCGCCCGCACCCGCGCCAGGCGGATCAGTTCCACCATGTTTTGCATCAGATGGGTATTTTCCCCAGCCCCCTCGGCGGCAATCAGCATGCAGGCCAGGCCGTGATGGGTCGAAGCCACCAGGCGCCCCTCGGCGTAGTCCACCGCCGAAAAGATACTGAAGCCCTCCTGCTCAAGCTCCCGGGCGATGCCCCGGACGCGGTCGCCGGCAACGGTGTCGGCCTTGATGTCGCGGTGTACGATCAGAACCGGGAACTTCAGGTCTTTGTACATGAGCGCTTGGCGTCCTGAGGGCTATGCCTTCAGGGTAGAAGCTCGGGGCCGATGTGGCGAATGAAGATGTTCAACCGGTGTTCATAAAGCGCCGTCGATGACCTCGCGCAACACCAGCGCCGCTTGCACTGCTTGCTGGCGAGTCGCCAGGTTGGTGAAGCCCATCAACAGGCCTTGCTGACCGCCGGGCTCGATGCTCCAGCCCGACACGGCCTGTATCCCCAGCCCGGCACGTGCGGCGGCCGCAGCGACGGCCTGATCGCAGACGTCCACCCGCAGCCGCGCCAGCAGGTTGATCCCGCCGGACTGCTCATCCACCTGCAAAAGCGCCCCGCAATGACTGGCCAGTGCCTCCACCAGAAAGCCGCGCCGCGCGGTGTAGAGCTGGCGCATTTTTTTCAGGTGGCGGGTGAAATGGCCCTGGTCGAGAAAGTCCGCCGTGGTGGCTTGCAACAATTCGGCGCTGCGGTTTTGCAGTACGCCGGCGCTGGCCTCAAAGGTCGGGAGCAGCGCCCGAGGCACCACCAGATAACCCAGGCGCAGCCCCGGGAAGAGCATCTTGCTGAAACTGCCGGAGTAGATCACCCGGTCGGCCGTGTCCTGGCTCTTGAGCGCGGCCAGGGGCTGGCCCTTGTAGCGGAACTCGCTGTCGTAGTCGTCTTCCACCACCCAGCCGCCGTGGGCCTGTGCCCAATCGAGCAAGCAATGGCGCCGCGCAGTACCGAGGGCGACCCCCAGCGGGCTCTGGTGGGCCGGGGTGACAATCGCCAGCCGGGCGCCGGGCGCACGCCGTATGCCCTCCTCCACATCAAGCCCGTCGTGGTCCACCGGCACCGGGACCAACTGCGCCCCCAGGTGCAGCAGCAGTTGCCGCGCATGCAGGTAGCCCGGGTCTTCGAACCAGCATGGCTGGCCGGCCATCTGCAGCGCATCACACACCAGCGCGAGGCACGCCGAGTAACCGGCACACACGAACACCTGCTCCGGCGAACATTCCACGCCCCGGTACAGCGCCAGGTATTGCGCGATCGCTACACGCAGCGAGCGGGCACCACGCACATCGCCCATGGCCAGGCTGTTCACATCGACTCGGCGCACTTGCCGGGTGACCAGCCGCGCCCACAGCTTGCGCGGAAAGCTGTCGAGCGCCGGCAAGCCCAACTGCAACAGGCGCGGGGCCGACGCCGGCGCCACGGGTTCGGGTTCAACCGGCAACGACTTGATCGAGCGCTGCGGCAACGCCTCGGCCACCACTGTTCCCGCCTGGCCCCGCGCCAGGAAGAACCCTTCGCTCACCAGCAACTGGTAGGCCGTCTCCACCGTGCCCCGGGCCACCTTCAGTTCCTGGGCCAGGCTGCGCACCGACGGCACCCGCTCACCGGGGCGCAGTTGGCCCTGGTCGATGGCCTGGCGAAAGCGCCGGTAGATCTCCTGGTATTTGGGCAGTGACGACATCGTTATCCGGCTCACAGTGAATCAGCCCTGAAGTCTGATCTTGTCCCAACCCGCTTGTCCATTCTTGGCCCTATTGAGCCGGCGACCCGGCCGCCACACTGACGGCATCACTTCACGAAACAAGGAGCACCCCATGCAACACCGTCTCGACTACGCCCTGGCGGCGCCCGTCGGCTACAAGGCCCTTGGCTCGGTGCACAGCTACATCCACGGCTGCGGCCTGGAGAAGGAATTGATTGACCTGGTGTACCTGCGGGTCTCGCAACTCAACGGCTGCGCCTACTGCCTGGACTCACATTCGCGCGACCTGCTCAAACAGGGCGTGAGCCTGGAAAAGCTGATGCTGCTGGCCGCCTGGCGCGAAGCGTTGCCGTTGTTCAGCCCGCGTGAACGCGCCGCGTTAGCTTGGGCCGAGTCGGTCACCCAGGTCGCACAAACCGAGGTGCCGGACGAACACTATGCCGAGGCCAAGGCCCTCTTCGATGACAAGGAAATTGCCGACCTGACCCTGGCTATCGCCCTGATGAACGCCCTGAACCGCGTCGCCATCAGCTTTCGCAAAGTCCCTGCCGCCGTAAAAGCGCACATGGAGCACGGCAACCATGAATGACGCTGTTGAGTTTGTGCACATCGAAAGCGACGCCGACTGCCTGGCCTGCTTTGCCGTCATGCAGCAACTGCGGCCAAAGCTCGAAGACCCGCACGCCTTCGTCCAGCAGATTCAGCGCCAGCGCGAAACCGGCTACCGCCTGCTGGCCGCCCGGGAAAACGGCCAGGTGCTGGGCCTGGCCGGTTATCGCCTGACGGAAAACCTGCTGTATGGGCGCTTTATCTACGTCGATGACCTGGTGGTGGACGCCTCCCTGCAACGCCGACGCCTGGGTGCGCGCCTGCTGGACGAGGTACGCCAGCACACCCGCCGCCTGGGCTATCGCTACCTGGTGCTGGACACCGGCATGCACATGGCCCTGGCCCAACGCTTCTATTTTCGCCAGGGCCTGCTGCCACTGGGGATGCACTTTTCACAGGACCTCGGCCAATGACCCGCGCCCTGCTACTGAGCTTCAGCCCCCACGGCAAGGCCGCCCAGACCTTCCGCCTGGCCCGCGCCCTGCTCCGCGAACAGGCACCCGAGGCCGAAGTGGTCGAACGCGACTACGGCGGCCAGGGCTTGCCGGCGCTGACCCGGGAATACGCCAACGCCCTGACCACGCCCGGCGGCCTGAGCGGCCCGGCAACCGAGCGCTCCGAGCAACTGATTGTCGAGCTGGAAGCCTGTGACCTGTTGATCATCTGCACCCCCGTGCACAATTTCACGGTGCCGGCGGCCCTCAAGTGCTGGATCGACCATGTGGTGCGCATCCACCGCAGTTTCACGGTGAATCCGCAGTTTGAGAAAGTCGGCTTGCTCAAGGACCGGCGCACCTTTGTACTGGTCAGCTCCGGCAGTTCGCGAAAAAACCGCGAGCCCGACTTCCTCACGCCCTACCTGCAGGCGATCCTTGGAACCGTGGGCATTCACGCGGTGGATTTCGTCTATCTGGGGGCCATGGTGCGTGGCGCAGCCGCCGTGCAGCGCAGCCTGGAACAGGCCCACACGCAGTTGGCCGAGGCATTTGACCGGCAAGCGGGCGCCCGGGCGGCAATCAGCGCTGGCGCGTAAAATTAATGGCGCTAGAATCAGCGCCATTTCTACGCCCGCCTCCCTGATACGAGCCACCCATGAGCTTTGATTTCGACACGATCCACTCCCGCCTCGGCACCGGCAGCACCAAGTGGAGTCGTTACCCGCAAGACGTTCTGCCGATGTGGATTGCCGACATGGACATCGCCGCACCACCGGCTGTGCTTCAGGCGCTGCACCAGCGCCTCGGTCAACAGATCCTCGGCTACAGCGTGGCCTGCGATGGCGTGCGCGAGGCGATCGTCGCCGACCTGTGGGCCAAGTACGCCTGGCGCGTACAGCCGGATGAGTTGCTGTTCCTGCCGGGGGTCGAGCCTGGTTTCAACATGGCGCTGCACGCATTTGTGCAGCCCGGCCAACCGGTGGTGTTGCAAACCCCCAACTATCGCCCGATCCGCCTGGCGCCCGGCCACTGGAACCTGCCGAAGATCGAAGTGCCGTTTGAGCTGAGCGCCGAAGGCGAGTACCTCACGCCGTTGCCGGCAATGCGTGAAGCCCTCACCGGCGCCGGGGCGCTGCTGTTGAGCAACCCGCACAACCCGATGGGCAAGGTCTTCCCCCGTGAGGAACTGCTGGCCGTGGCCAGCGCCTGCCTGGACCAGGGTGCGCTGATCGTCTCCGATGAAATCCACGCCGAGCTGTGCTTTGACGGCCGCCGGCATATTCCCACCGCCAGCCTCAGCCCCGAGATTGCCCAGCGCACCATCACCCTGATGTCGGCGAGCAAGGCGTATAACGTCGCCGGGTTGAAGACCTGCTTCGCGGTGATCCAGAATCCCGAGATCCGCGAACGCTTCAACCAAGCGCGCTGCGGCATGGTCGACAGCGTCAGCCCCCTGGGCCTGGAAGCCACGCGTGCGGCCTACAGCGACTGCGGCGACTGGCTGCAGGCGCTGGTGGCCTACCTGCAAGCCAACCGCGATTACCTGCTGAACGCCGTGCAAACCCGCCTGCCCGGCGTGGTCATGCATGCGCCTCAAGGCACCTACCTGGCCTGGCTGGACTGCAGCGCCCTGGGCCTGGACGACCCGCAACGGTTCTTCCTCGAACAGGCCAGGGTCGGCTTGAGCGCCGGGATTGAATTCGGCGATGACAGCCAGCAATTCGTGCGCCTGAACTTCGGCTGCCCACGGGCCATGCTGGAAGAAGGCATCGCCCGCCTGGAACGCAGCCTGCGTCACCGTTAAGGCGCAATTCACAACTTTTCGCAACGACCGCCGAACCCCTGCTGTTACTGTTTTTGCCGATTCGTCCCACCGGTAACAGCAGGAGTTCCATGGCATGACGACCCAGCCGCTCAACCGCTCGACCGACCCCAAAGCCCTTCCTCTCACACCGCCCAAGTCCGGCGCGGCGTTCCACGTGCTGCTCAAGAACAGCGCCAACAACAAGAAGGTGGAGGCCGGCGACAAAACCGCGCAAGGGCTCGCTGCCAGCAAGGAACAAGGCTATGAACTGGCCGCCAAGGACGCCGCGCCGCCCACCACCCTGGGGGATTACAAGGCCATCGGCCCGGCGGACGAAGTCGGCCCCGGCCTGATCCGCTATGAAACCCAGGACGGCAAGAAAGTCATCGTCAGCGAAAAAGACAGCCCCGAGCTGTTCAAGCAAGTCAGCGCCGACTTCAAGGCACTCTCCGGCGTCAACGCCAGCGAAGCCGCCGGCTACCAGCGCCTGGGCGGCGACGCCACGGCCCCGGAAAAGCTCGGTGATTACAAATCCCTCGGCCCGCCCGACGAAACCGGCCCCGGCGTGATTCGCTACGAGACCCAGGACGGCAACAAGTTCGTCATCAGCCAGCGCGACAACCCCGAGGCCTTCCAGAAAGCCAAGGAAGCCTATGAAAGCTTCACCGGCCTGGGCAGCAGCGAAGACGCCGGCTACAAGCGCGCCAGCGACAACGAAGTGTGGCCGCCCTACGCCGGCACCACCGTCGGCCCCAAGGATGAAGTCGGCCCCGGCCTGATCCGCTTTGAAAGCAATGGCCAGAAAATGGTCGTGGCCCGCGACGACAATCCCAAGCTGTTCGACTACCTGGCAGGCCTGCACGAGGTCTACACCAACCCCGACAAAAAGGCCGCCGTAGAGTCCGCGCTCAACGACGGCTCGACCCTGGCAGACGCCAATACCAAGGCGCCGGAGCTGAACGACTACAAGGGCTTCGGCTGGATCGAAGGCCAGCAAGGCAATGTGCTGACCTATGAAACCCACGACGGCACCAAGGTCGTCGTATCGGCCGACGTCAGCCCGGAACTGTTCAAGAGCGTGGCCACCGCCCAGGACACCTGGAGCAAGATCCACTCCAGTGAAGACGCCGGCTACAAGCTGGCCGGGCCGAATGACTTCCTGAAGAACACCGAGATCACCTTCGGTTCCCCCGACGAGCTGGGGGACGGCCTGATCCGCTATGAAACCAGCGAAGGCAAGGTCATCGTCTCCAAGGAGCTCAGCCCGCAGCTCTACGACGAAGTGGTGGCGAAATGGGAAGCCTGGAGCGCCGGCACCGTCGACGAGACCCGCGCCAAGTACAACCTGCCGAGCAACGATGAGCTCGACGTGCTCAACCTCGACACCGGCGTGCATGCCGACAAGGACGACGACAAGTCGCCGACCCAGAGCGTCAGCGAACTGGCCACCACCGAACTGATCGACACCTACCGCGCCGGCGTCAAGGACGGCTCGATTCCCAAAGACGACCCACGGGCCAAACTGGTCCGTGCCCTGGAAGCCCAGGCCGCCTACCAGAACGGCCATGGCATCACCGGCTACGAAGAATCCAAGCGCCCGTTCAACACCACCTGGCGCGAGTTCGATGACAAGCAGACCGAGCTCACCTCCGCCGACATGCACGACATCATCGACGGCAAGGCGGTGCAGGAGCAGATCGGCGAGTTGTTCAAGGACCCGACGGTGCAGGCCGACTACAAGACCAAGATGGACGACGCCATCAGTCACCTGCCCAACAAGGACGAGATCAAGCAGAAGCTTCTCGACCTGACCAGCAACCCCGACTATGTGCTGTACCTCAAGGACCTGCAAAAACAGGGCAAGAGCCACGAGGCCCAGCAAGACCTGAGCAACACCCTGACCTCGCTGTCGCTGTTCGACCCGGAAGCCGCCACCAAGGCCGCGCAGAATATCCAGGCCGATGGCCTCACCACCGACCTCAACGAGATTCTCTCGGACCCGAGCAAGATCTCCGACGACAACAAGGAGCTGGCCACCAAGGACCTGTTCGGCCTGCTCAAGGGCGTGCTCAAGGGCAACCTGCTGGACCTGCCGCGCCGCAGCCAGGAAGTGCTGGAGAAATTCCTCAACGAGGGCCTGGAGGGCAAGGAGAAATCCTCGGCCGTGACCAAGGCCCTGGAAGAGCTCGGCGACGTCTACAAGAACAGCGGCACCATCAGCGAAGCCGACGTGAAAACCGCCCTGAGCAAACCGTATATCCCGGTGGCGGATCGCGGGATGCTCGGCGAGGTGTTCAACACCCTCAACAGCAAAGGCATCCTCGGTTCGATGGGCGCCGGCGTCAGCCTGTTCTCGGGGATTTACCAACTGGTGGGCAAAGGCGGCAAGCTCGGCGAAACCCCGGCCCAACGCATGACCATCGCCAAGGACTTCCTGAGTTTTGCCGGCGGCGCCAGCCACTTCGTCAAGCTCGGTGACAAGATCGGCGAAGCCCTGGGCAAGGGCGGCCTGGTGGACTTCCTCGGCCTGGACAAGACCCTGCCGGAAATCTGGGGCAAGGAAGGTGCGGCCGGCAAAGTCATCGACTTCAGCAAGCCCACCGAAATCGACTCAAAGGTCAGCAAGGAAATCGCTGCGGCCCTGGACGCGGTTCCCGACAGCCAGTACGACGGCGTGGCCAAGCTGTTTGGCGAGGGCGACAAGGCGGTAACCGAAGCCACCGAAGGCCTCGCCACTCACCTGGATGACGGCCTCAAGGCAGCCGGTGCGGCCAAGCTTGGCGCCTCCCAATCGGCGAAGATCGCCGGTTCCGTGATCAAGGTGTTGGGCCCGGCGACGGACATTGCCGGTGGTTTTGCCGACATTGTGCTCGGCGCCCTGGCGATCAAAAGCGGCGTGGACAGCAAAGACCCGTTGGCTCAGGCCGCAGGTGGCTTGCAAGTGGCGGGCGGTGCGTTCGGCGCGTCGGCCGGGGTATTGGGTGCGGCGGCGCTGTTTGGCGCAGGCACGGCGGCGGCGCTGACCGGGCCGCTGTTCCTGGTGGGCGTGGTGTTGGCGGTGGTAGGCGGAATCATCGGTTACTTCGTCGACCACAACAAAAAACAGAAGGCCACCGAGAAGGAAAACGACTGGTACCGCGACCTGGCTGGCGACGGTTTGCTGCAGGACAACTGGGCCGACAAGGTCGAATACGCCCACTACGAGATCCACCACTACCACGGCCGCGACACGCCGACCGATGACAGCCTGTTCCGCTTCCAGCAATCGGAGTGGGAGCATTTCGACTCCACACCACAAAGCGGCGGCTCGTCGAGCAACCGGCTGGATGGGGATTTGCACAAGGACTACAAGGACCCTAGTGAAACGCCCAAGGCACTGCCGGATGCGTCGGATGAGAAGCCAGGATCCCGGCCATCGGGAGGCGGGCCTCGGCTCAACTAACCCTCCAACGGCTGTATGCAAAACAAAATGTGGGAGCGGGCTTGCTCGCGAATGCGGTGGATCAGTCACTGTAGATGTTGACTGTCACACCGCCTTCGCGAGCAAGCCCGCTCCCACATTTGGATTGGGTTCACAACTGGACTCGGGTTTACAGCTTGGCGATCGACACTTCAGTCGACTTCACAAAGGCAATCACTTCACTGCCCACCTTCAATTCCAGGTCACGCACCGAGCGGGTGGTAATCACCGACGTCACGATCCCCGACGCGGTTTGCACGTCGATCTCGGACACCACTTCGCCGATCAGGATTTCCTTGATCACGCCTTTGAACTGGTTGCGCACGTTGATCGCTTTAATGGTCATGTCGGCTTTCCTTTGGTCTGTTGGGTCAATCCGCACGAATGCGCAGGCACTCAAAGTGCCCTATTCGTGAAACCAACAAAAGGAATATATAACTCTTTATTTATTCCATAAAAACATATGCGAGCTGTTGCACAGCCAACAGCGATTCAACAAAGTGCCCGCCTCCCCACTCCCAACCACCTCCCCACGTAGCAGCTGTCGAGCCCAAGCGAGACTGCGTCAGCGGTCTGTCTGACACACCGCGAACGCAGTCTCGCTGAGGCTCGACAGCTGCTACGCCAGGGCGTTGCCCTGCCCTGCAAAGACGCTGGCACAGAGACTGCATATTCCTATAACGCATGATGGAACATGCCATATGAATTTTCTGAATATAAGAAAAGCCTTCTCTTTTCCCGCCTTGTCCGGAGCTGTTCCATGAAACCCTACTTCAATACCCTATTGGGCGCCTGCGCCCTCGCCTTCAGCCTGCAACCCCTGGCCCATGCAGCGGAAACCGACCCTGCGCAAGTCAATCTGGACTACGCCTACTACTCCCCGGTGAGCCTGGTGCTCAAGCACTTCGGCTGGCTTGAAGAAGCGCTGCCGCAAACCAAGGTCGGCTGGGTGTTGAGCCAGGGCAGCAACCGTTCCCTGGAATACCTCAACAGCGGCGGCGTCGACTTCGCCTCGTCCGCCAGCCTGTCGGCGGTGCTCAGCCGGGCCAATGGCAGCCCGATCAAGTCGGTGTATGTGTACAGCCGCGCCGAGTGGACCGCACTCGTGGTGCGCAAGGACTCGACGTTCAAGAGCGTCAGCGACCTCAAGGGCAAGAAAATCGCCGCCACCAAAGGCACCGACCCGTACCTGTTCACCCTGCGCAGCCTGCAGAAAGCCGGCCTGAGCAAGGACGACGTGGAGTTGGTGCACCTGCAGCACCCGGACGGCCGTACCGCGCTGGAGAAAGGTGATGTGGATGCCTGGGCCGGTCTCGACCCGCACATGGCCGCCAGCGAAATCCAGGCGGGTTCGCGCCTGCTGTACCGCAACAAGGACTTCAACAGCTACGGCGTGGTCAGCGTGACCGACAAATACGCCAAGGAGCATCCACAGACCATCGCCAAGGTGCTCGGCGCCTATGAAAAAGCCCGCAACTGGGCGGTGAAACACCCCGACGAATTTGCCAAGCTGCTGGCCGACGAATCCGGCCTGCCTCTGGACGTGGCCAAGCTGCAATTGTCGCGTACCGACTTGAGCAGCCCATTGCTCACTGCCCAGGACGTGGTGTCGTCCAAGGCGGCCGCGCCGATCCTGGTGTCGGAAGAACTGGTGCGCCGTGGGGTGAATGTGGATCAGGTGATCGACCAGTTGATCGACCCAAGCTTTGGCCAGGCTTTGCCTCGTCCATAAGGGGAGCGTCATGCGCAGCAAAAGCGAAACCCTGCCCGTCGCACTCGCGCCAACGCTCACCGTGCAGCGCAGCGCCTGGCCGCGGCGGCTCAAGGGCCTGGCGTTGCCGGTGTTGATCCTGGTGATCCTTGAAGTGGTGGTGCGCATCGGCTGGCTGCCGTCCTACCAGATGCCGGCGCCCAGCGAGATCGCCGTGACCCTCACCGACCTCGCCGAAGGCGCGCTGTGGAAACACATCAGCGCCAGCCTGTTGCGGGTGCTGCTGGGGTTCACCATCGGCGCCGGCCTGGCCCTGGTGTTTGCCGCCTGGGTCGGCTTGAGCCGCGAGGCCGAGGCGTACCTGGAACCAACCTTCGCCGGCCTGCGCTCGATCCCGAGCCTGGCCTGGGTGCCGCTGTTGCTGCTGTGGCTGGGCATTGATGAGACCTCGAAGATCGTGCTGATTGCCATCGGCGCGTTCTTCCCGGTGTACCTCAATGGCGTCGCGGCCATTCGCGACATCGACCGCAAGCTGGTGGAAGTCGGGCAGATGTATGGCTTCAGCCGCACGCGCCTGGTGCGTCGCATCCTGTTGCCTGCCGCCCTGCCCGGCCTGTTCACCGGCTTGCGCAGCGGCCTGAGCCTGGCGTGGATGTTCCTGGTGGCGGCCGAGTTGATCGCTGCGACCAAGGGCCTGGGTTACCTGCTCAGCGATGGCCGGGAAACCTCACGGCCTGACATTGTGCTGGCGGCGATCATCGTGCTGGCGCTGCTGGGCAAGATCAGCGACGGCCTGTTGGCGGCCCTGGAAAAACGCTGCCTGGCCTGGCGCGATACCTTCAACGGCCAAGGCCCGGAGAATTGAGCATGAGTGAAGCGCTACTGGACATTCGCGTCGAGCGGAAAAACTTCGGCGCAACGACGGTGCTGACCAACGTCCATTTGGCCTTGCAGCCGCGGGAAGCCGTCAGTTTGCTGGGCCCCAGTGGCTGCGGCAAAAGCACCTTGCTGCGGATCGTCGCCGGGCTGGAAAAGGACTATCAGGGGGAACTGTTGCAAGGCGGTGGTGAGGTCGCGTTTGTGTTCCAGGAGCCACGCCTGATGCCATGGCTGACGGTGGAGCAAAACATTGGTTTCAGCGATGACGATGGCTATGACAGGGTCTGGGTCGCGCAGTTGATCGATGAGGTGGGGCTTACGGGTTTTGGCCAGGCGTTGCCCAAGGCGTTGTCTGGCGGGATGGCGCAACGGGTGGCGATTGCTCGCGGGCTGTATTCACGGCCGCAGGTGCTGTTGCTGGACGAACCGTTCAGCGCGGTGGATGCGTTTACCCGCATGAAGCTGCAGGACCTGCTGCTGCAATTGGCCGAGCACCACGGGATCGCCCTGCTGCTGGTGACTCACGATGTGGACGAGGCGCTGTACCTGAGTGACCGGGTGTTGGTGATGGATAACCGGCCGAGCAGTATTCGCCAAGAGCTGGCGGTGGAGTTGGTGCATCCGCGGGATCGGCGGGATCCGCTGTTGGCGCGGCTCAAGGCACTGGCGTTGACTGAGCTGCAGCGGGCGCATGTGATCTGAAAGGCACGTGTTGAGTCCGCCCAAAATCAAAAGCTAAAGCGGGCACGGTTCAAATNNGAAGGTCGTTAACGATGACGCGGGCATCCTGATTCAACGCGGCGCTCTCAGGTTCTTCGCGAGCAAGCCCGCTCCCACAAGGATCGCATCAAGCAGCCGATTTACGCGGCGTCAACGTCACCCAATACTGCGTACGGGACTGCACTTGCAGCGGCATCGTCGACGCCAGCAACGCAAGAATTCGATTGGTATCAGCCAACTGAAAACTCCCAGTGACCCGCAGCGCTTCAAGGCTCGGGTCCCAGCGCAGCACACCCGGCCGATACCGCTCCAGCTCCCGCAAAAAATCACCCAACAGCTGGTTCTGCGCAGTCAGCACACCGTCGCGCCAACCCAATTGCAACACATCAAACCCCACCGCAGCGCCCATCCCCGACGCCTGCAACCGTGCCTGCTGCCCCCCCTGCAATGTCGCCACTTGCCCACGCAGGTCCTGCACCTGCACCGCGCCCTTCAACACCGACACCAAACACCCGGAAGACAACTGCCGCACACACACTTCAGCCTGGCTGACGATCACCTGGCCATAACGCGTCTGCACCGTCAGCGCACCAGCCCCCGGCACCGTCAACGCCATCTCCCCTTCCACCAGCGTCACACGGCGCCGGGCCGTATCCACGTCCACCGCGCTCGCGGTATTCAGTTGCAGGCTGCTGCCATCCAACAGCGGCACTCGCTTGCGTTCGCCAGTAGCGGTGTGCAGGTCGGCGCGCCACACGTCGATAGGCAATTGCCGGCTGAGCAACCACGCGGTTGGCAACAACGCGGCGACGCCCAAGGCACGCTTGAGTACTGCACGCCGTCCCGGTTGCGGACGATCGAGGCTGGCCATGGCCAACGCTGGCGGCAAGTCGGTAAACCGCTGGCGCAGCGATTGGGCTTTTTGCCAGATTTGCTCATGCTGGGGATGGCTGTCACGCCACTGCTGCAGGCGGGCGTGATCACGTTCGGTGGCGCTGCCGGATTCCAGCAACGCCAGCCATTGCGCCGCCGCCCGGGCGAGATCCGGCGCAGTACGGCTCACAGTTCCACCAGCAGGCAATGCTCGTAAGCCTGGGCCATGTAGCGCTTGACCGTACGCTCGGACACCTTGAGCCGCTCGGCAATCTCCCGATAGGCGAGTCCTTCCAGCTGGCTCCAAAGAAACGCGCGGCGCACTACCGCCGGCAAACCGTCGAGCAATTCATCCAGGGCTTGCAGGGTTTCCAGCAGCAACCAGCGTTGCTCCGGCGACGGCACGCAAGCCTCCGGCAACTGCATCAACGCATTGAGATACGCCTGTTCCAGACTGCGCCGCTGGTGAAAATTCACCAGCAAGCGCTTGCCCACCGTCACCAGATAGGCCCGGGGCTCCTGCAACTGCGCAATCGGCTGCGCGCTGGCCAGCACCCGCAGGAACGTGTCCTGGCTCAGGTCGGCCGCATCCCAGGCGTTGCCCAAGCGGCGCCGCAGCCAGCTTTCGAGCCAGCTGCGGTGGTCGCGGTACAACGTGTGAAGGCTGGGTTCAGCGAGGTGCGTCGGCACTACAGCATCATTCATGGCAAGTAACCTGCGCGGCGCGAGTCAGTCTCAAATGAGATTCATTCTATTTAATAACCCGCCGGCATACCACGTTCTTTTCGACTAACCGTTGCCCACTTCTCCATCGAACAGTTGACCGCGCCCCACCACACGACCTGAACCGAGCACCGCACCCGGCGCCAGCACGCCATTGGCTCCCACCCGGCACTGGTCCCCCAGCAGCGCGCCAAACTTGTCACAGCCGGTGCGCTGCAACTGCCCGTCAATGCGCACCTGCACTTCCTTGTCGTCACGCTCGTTCCGGTAGTTGGCGACGATACTGCCGGCTTCCAGGTTAACCCCGCGGCCCAATACCGAATCACCGACAAAGTTGAAATGCGCCAACTTGCTGCCGCTGAAGACAAAGGATGTCTTGAGCTCTGCACCCGGTCCGAAGATGCAATATTCATCCACCCAGCAACCGCCGCGAAGGTAGGCACCGGCAGCGATAAAACAGTGGGCGCCGATGATCAGCGGAGCTTTCAAAACAGCGCCCGCTTCAACCACCGCAGTACGGTGCACGGCGATCTCGTCATGAATCTCATAATCGTCGTCAGAAAGCCCCTCCAGCAACTTGCGAACGATTTCCGGCGCCTGGGTCACCAACTCCCACGGCGCAAGATCCACCCAGGGTGCCAGCGGCGAACGGGAAAAATCAGCGATGTAATCGGTCAGTCGAATCAACGTCGAGCCCTCTACAGATCAGAGAAGCCCGAAACGCTAGCATGAAATGCAGCTTTACAGTTTGTATAGATATGGATATTTTATCCACTCAACGACATTCGAGAGTTTCCTTCCATGCCACCGTCTTCCTACCATGACGTGATCAAAGCCGCCGAACGCCTGGAAGGCTTCGCCCACCGCACGCCGGTGTTCACCTCGCGTACCCTCGATGCCGAGACCGGCGCTCAGGTGTTCATCAAGTGCGAAAACCTGCAACGCACCGGCTCGTTCAAGTTTCGCGGCGCCTTCAATGCGCTGTCGCGTTTTGATGAGCAGCAGCGCAAGGCTGGCGTCGTGGCGTTTTCCTCGGGCAATCATGCGCAAGGCATCGCGCTGGCCGCACGGTTGTTGCAGATGCCAGCAACCATCGTGATGCCCACCGACGCCCCCGCCGCGAAGGTCGCCGCTACCCGGGAATACGGTGCAAGCGTGGTGTTCTATGACCGCATCACCGAAGACCGCGAGCAGATCGGTCGCACCCTCGCCGAGCAACACGGCATGACCCTGATCCCCTCCTTCGACCACCCGGACGTGCTGGCCGGCCAGGGCACTGCCGCGAAGGAACTGCTGGAGTTTACCGGCCCGCTGGACGCGCTGTTTGTCGGCCTGGGTGGTGGCGGCATGCTCTCCGGCACCGCGCTGGCCACCCGTGCGCTGGCGCCCGATTGCCTCGTGTACGGGGTCGAGCCCGAAGCCGGGAACGACGGCCAGCGCTCCTTCCAGAGCGGCAGCATCGTGCACATCGACACGCCCGTCACCCTCGCCGACGGCGCCCAGACCCAGCATTTGGGTCAGCACACCTTCCCGATCATCCGCGAGCAGGTCACTGACATTTTCACTGTCTCGGACGCCGAATTGGTGGCCTCGATGAAGTTCTTCATGCAGCGCATGAAGATGGTCGTGGAGCCCACCGGCTGCCTTGGCCTCGCGGCCCTGCGAAACCTCAAGCATCAGTTCCGGGGCCAGCGCGTGGGCGTCATCGTGACAGGCGGCAACGTCGACCTCCAAACGTATGCGCGGCTGCTGAGCGCTCCACAATGAACCTCATCCACACCCCCGCAGCCTCGGCGCCTGCCGGTCACTACTCCCAGGCCGTAAGCCACCAGGGCACGCTGTACATCTCCGGGCAATTGCCAGTGAGCCCTGACGGGCGTCATAACCTCGAGGCTTCGTTTGCCGAACAGGCTCAAGTGGCCCTGGACAATCTGTTGGCGATTTTGAAGGCCGCAGGCGGCTCATCCGCAGACCTGGTGAAAGTCACGGTGTACGTGGTGGGGGTAAAACACTGGCCTGAATTTGATGGCTTGTACGCCGCTGCGCTGGGGGATCACCGCCCCGCCCGCGCGGTGGTGCCGGTGCCGGAACTGCACCACGGCTATCTGATTGAAATCGAAGCCGTGGCGCGCTCGGCATAGGTCATTTGGCGTAGGTGTAGACCGCCGCCCGCGAGACCCCAAGGTGTGAGGCAACCGTTTCCATGGCACGCCGGATGTCCATCACGCCGGCTTCTTTCAGCTCTTGCATCAGCAGGCGCCGGTCGGCGGCCTTGAGGGCACGTGGGGTGGTCGCCAGGCGTGCGGCGAACTGGTCGATGCGCGCACGAATGGCGTCCGCACCGGACGGGTCGAGAGACTCGGCGGGCCGGTCGCCGCTGACCGAGCCGAACTGTTCCAGCATGCCCTGCAAGCCACGGAACAACGAGAGGTCGACGTTCATGCACAAGGCCGCCACGTACTTGCCGGTGGAGTCCTTGATACCGATGGAAGTGCTCTTGACCTGACGCCCGTCGGCGAACTGGTTCTGGTAGTTGGCGATCACCTGCGGGTACTCGGGATCGGCAATCCGCGCCAGGCCCAGCTCGGTGGCCGGGTCACCCGGCCGGCGCCCGGAGAGGTTGTTGTGGATGGCCATGATTGCGTGCTGCGGGTCGCGCAGGTCGTGCAGCACGACCTCGCAAAACGGGCTGAAGGTCTTGCTCAGGCCTTCGGCAATCTGTTCGAGTTGGCTGATCAAGGCCGCTTGTTCGGGAGTGTGTTTTTTCATTCAGACAACATATCCAGTACTGGATAGACCGTCAATTTACCTTTTGGAGTGTGCACGATGGAAACCCCGACAGCTTTGCTGGATGTGAGCCGGATGCAGCGCAATATCCTGCGTATGCAGCAGCGTGCCGATGACTTGGGTGTGAGCTTGCGGCCCCATGTGAAGACCCATAAATGTGCCGAGGTGGTGGCGGCGCAAATCGCCGCCGGGGCCACGGGGATTACGGTTTCGACGTTGAAGGAGGCCGAGTATTTTTTCGACCTCGGCATTCGGGACGTTCTGTATGCGGTGGCGATGGCGCCGCATAAATTGCCTCAGGCGTTGGCATTGCGTCGTCAGGGGTGTGCGCTGACGCTGATCACCGACAGCCTTGCCGGGGCCCGGGCGATTGTCGAGTTTGGTGCGCTGCAGGGTGAGGTTTTTGCGGTGCTGATTGAGATTGACTGTGATGGGCACCGGTCCGGGGTGAAGCCTCAGGATCCGCTGTTGCTGGAGATCGCAAGGCTGCTATATGGCGGCGGGATGCTTGCCGGGGTGTTGACTCATGCCGGGGAAAGTTACGGGCTGGATACGCCTGAGGCGTTGCGGGCGATTGCCGAGCAGGAACGGGCGCGCTGTGTTGCAGCGGCCGAGGTGATTCGGGGGGCGGGGTTGCCTTGCTTGCAGGTGAGTGTGGGTTCGACGCCCACGGCGCTGTCGGCGGTGAGCCTGGAGGGTGTGACTGAGCTGCGGGCTGGGGTTTATGCGTTTTTTGATTTGGTGATGCATAACGTTGGGGTGTGCCGCATTGATGAGCTGGCGTTGAGTGTGCTGACTACGGTGATCGGGCATCAGGTGGAAAAGGGCTGGATCATTACCGACGCGGGGTGGATGGCGATGAGTCGGGATCGTGGGACGCAGTCGCAGAAGCGGGATTTTGGTTATGGGCAGGTGTGTACCGAGGGTGGCGAGGTGATTGAGGGGTTGCTGGTGGGCAGCGCGAATCAGGAGCATGGGGTGGCTTGGTTCGACGGGGTGGCGGTGGATGTGGTTGAACGTTTCCCGTTGGGCACGCGCCTGCGGGTACTGCCCAATCATGCGTGTGCCACCGGGACGCAATTTGGTAGCTACAGTGCGCTGCTGGGGAATGGCGAGGTGCGGGTGTGGGAGCGGTTGCGCGGTTGGTAGGTCGGGGGTTATCCGTTTCTTCGGTTAGGGCTGCGAACGCGGGAAGCCGGCAGGACTCGCTGCAAGAGCGAAACCATAGGTAGCCATGGCCTCTGGTGGCAGCCACGAGCTGAGGTAGGATGGCAGCCTCACCCAAAAGGAACTTGTGAAATGCTGCCGATTCGCACCCCGTTGATCCTGCACCCCGGCTTGTCTACCGCTACCCGGCGGGTCTGGCTGAAGCTCGAGAACCTGCAACCCTGTGGCTCGTTCAAGTTGCGCGGCATGACCACGCTGTGCGCCTATGCGGCGAGCCAGGGCAAGACCACGGTGGTATGCCCCTCCGGCGGCAATGCCGGGCTGGCCACGGCCTTCGCGGCGCGCGGCCTGGGGTTACAGGCGCGGATCGTGGTGCCGACCACCACCCCCGAAGCCACCCGCGCACGCATCCGCCAGGCCGGGGCCGAGGTGCTGGTGCACGGTGATCTGTGGGATCAATCCAATGAGCTGGCGCTGCAACTCTCCGAATCACCTGAGGCACTGTATGTGCCGGCCTTTGATCACCCGCTGTTGTGGGAAGGCCACAGCAGCATGATCGATGAGATTCTTGAGGACTGCCCTCAGGTGGGCGCCATCGTGACCTCGGTGGGCGGCGGTGGACTGCTCGCGGGCGTTCTGACGGGCCTGGAGCGTCATGGGCGGTTCGGCTGCAAGGTGATTGCGTGTGAAACGGCGGGCGCGGCTTCGTTTGCTGCTGCCGTAGAGGCTGGAAAGCCCGTGCGGCTGGCGAAGATCGATACGGTGGCCAAGTCGTTGGCCGCGACCCAGGTGGCGGCGTGGCCGGTGCAGCATATCGGCAGGTTTGCCCATCAATGCGTGGTGTTGAGTGATGCCGACGCGATGATGGGCGTGGCGCGGTACGCCGATGATTTACGCCAGTTGGTGGAACCGGCGTGTGGGGTTTCGTTGGCCGTGGCGTATCTGGAGCATGGGGCGATTGCCGGGATTGAGGATGTGGTGGTGATTGTGTGTGGTGGGGTGAGCATCAGTGCCGAAACGGTTGCTCAGTGGCAGAACACGGTCTCTCTATGATCGTTCCCACGCTCCGCGTGGGAACGCCGCCCTGGACGCTCCGCGTCTGCTCTTGAAGTCGTGACGCGGAGCGTCACAGGATGCATTCCCACGCAGAGCGTGGGAACGATCAATTCAGGCATCCTGCAGGATCAGATCCGCACCCTTCTCCGCCACCATCAACACCGCCGCATGGGTATTGCCCGAGGTCACGTTGGGGAAAATCGACGCATCGACAATCCGCAGCCCTTGCATCCCGTGCACCTTCAGGCGCTTGTCCACCACCGACACCAGCGGGTCCGAGCCCATGGCGCATGAGCCACACAGGTGATAGATCGAGCCGCTGTTCTCGCGGAAGTACTGCAGCATCTGCTCATCGGTTTGCACCGCCGGCCCCGGCAATACCTCGGCCACAGTAACGCCCTTGAGCGCCGGCGCCTGCATGATCTTGCGCATCAGCCGGCTGCCCTGGATCACCTCGTCGATGTCCTTTTGGGTGCTCAGGTAGTTGGGGTCGATCAAGGCCGCGTCCCGTGGGTTTTTTGAGGCGATGCGGATCGTCCCGCGGCTGGTAGGCCGGCACGGGTTGAAGCACAGCAGGAAGCCTGAATACGGCTCGGGCTTGAGGCTGGCCTTGTTGTTTTTCGGGATCTGGTACGACAGCGGGTTGAAGTACAGCTGCAGATTGGGGTGCGCCTGCCCTTCGTTGCCGCGAAAGAACCCGCCGGCCTGGTTGACGCTCATGGCCAGCGCGCCCTTGCGGGTCAGCAGGTATTTGAGGCCGAGTTTGAGCTGGCCAAACAGCGAACTGAGCTGGTCGTTCAGGGTCGGGATATTGGCCTTGTAGTAATAACTGGCGCAGAGGTGGTCCTGCAGGTTCTGCCCCACTGCAGGCAGGTCCTTGACCAGCGGGATGTTGTGTTCGGCGAGCAATTGCTTGTCCGCCACACCCGACAGTTGCAGGATCTTCGGCGTATCCACCGCCCCGGCGCACAGGATCACCTCCTTGCGCGCGGTAAAGGTGCGAACCACGCCGTGCTGGGTCACGCTGATGCCGGTGGCGCGCTGCTGATCGTCGAACAGCACGCGGTCTACCAGCGCATGCAACTCCACGGTCAGGTTCGGCCTACCCAACGCCGGGTGCAGGTGCGCAAAGCTGCTGGAGCAGCGCTCACCGTTACGGGTGTTGACGTCGTAGAGGCCCGCACCTTCGAAGTTCGGCCCGTTGAAGTCATCGCTCAGGCCATAGCCCAATTGCTCGCAGCCCTTGAGAAATACATCGCAGATGGCATGGGTCTGGCCCTTCATCGGGGTGATGCTGATGGGGCCGCTGCTGCCGTGGTATTCGGTGTCGCCCAGGGGGTGATTTTCCAGCTTGCGGAAGTACGGCAGCACGTCCTTGAAGCCCCAGCCGTCGTTGCCATTGGCCGCCCAGTCATCGAAATCATGGGCCTGGCCGCGCACGTAGATCATGGCGTTGATCGAGCCGGAACCGCCCTGCACCTTGCCCCGCGGGGCATAGATGGCACGGTCGGCCAGTTGTTTTTGCGGCTGGCTGTAGTACATCCAGTTGAAGGTCGGGTTGTAGTACATCTTGGCGAAACCGACCGGGATCTTGAACCACCAGGAGCTGTCCTTGCCGCCGGCTTCCAGCAGCAATACCGAATGCTCGCCCGAGGCGGAGAGTCGGTTGGCCAGGACGCAACCTGCGGCGCCGGCGCCGGCGATGATGTAGTCGTATGTCATTCACGGTTACCGCATAAGTCGTTTTTTTTAGCCCTTGGCGGGCGAAGTGTCTTTCACGTCAGCAGGCGTGGGCGCCATTTGCAGGTGCAGCCGCTCGCCGGTGTACGGCGTGTGCTTGCGCACCACGTCCATGTTCAGCTCCACCCCAAGGCCCGGCTCGGTGGACGGGATGATGTAGCCGTCCTCCCATTGCAGCGGCTTGGTCAGCACTTCGGCATGGAAACCGCCCCAGGTCATGATGCTTTCCTGGATCAGGAAATTCGGCGTGCACGTGGCCAACTGGAAACTCGCCGCTGCGCCGATCGGTCCGTTGTACAGGTGCGGGGCGATCTGCGCGTAGTAGGCCTCGGCCATGCTCGCGACTTTCTTGGCTTCCAGCAGGCCGCCGCAGCGGGCCACGTTCATTTGCAGGATCGATGCACCACCGGCCTGCAAGAGCTTGAAGAACTCGTACTTGGTGGTCAGGCGCTCGCCGGTGGCGATGGGAATGCTGGTCTTGGCCGCGACCTGGGCCATGGCCTCTTCCTGGCCTGGTGGCACCGGTTCTTCGAACCACAGCGGGTCGTATTTCTCCAGGCGCTTGGCCAGGCGAATCGCCGACGACGGCACCATCTGCCCGTGGGTGCCGAACAGCAGGTCGCACTTGTCGCCCACCGCCTCGCGAATCTTGCGGCAGAAGGTTTCGCAGCGTTCCAGCACTTCCAGGGAGATCTGGTGGCCGGAGTACGCGGTGTACGGGCCTGCCGGGTCGAACTTCACGGCGGTGAAGCCCTTGTTCATGTTCTCGATCGCGCATTCGGCGGCCAGGTCCGGGTCGTCGTAGTCGTACTCGCCCTTGCTGTTGACCGGGTACAGGTAGGTGTAGGAACGCAGGCGTTCGTTGACCTTGCCCCCCAGCAACTCATAGACCGGTTTGTTGGCGGCCTTGCCGATGATGTCCCAGCAGGCCATTTCCAGGCCGCTGACCACGCCCATCATGGTCAGGTCGGGGCGCTGGGTGAAACCGCTGGAGTACGCCTGGCGGAAGAAGCGCTCGATATGGTGCGGGTCGTGGTTGAGCAGGTAGCGCTCGAACACGTCCTCGATGATCGGCAGCATGGCCTTGGGGCCGAAGGTGGCGGCGTAGATCTCGCCCACGCCTTCGATGCCGCAGTCGGTTTTCAGTTTGACGAACAGCCAATACATGCCGCCTATGTGCGGTGGCGGTACGGCGACAATATGGGTTTCAAGGGCGACGATTTTCATCTCAGGCACCTGTCTGGTTGAATTTTTTACGATTGATCCGGGCGCGCAAGGTCAGGGCCGCGAGGGTCCCGAGCACGCCGATGAAGGCGATGTAGCCGAAGTACAGGTTGTAGCCGACCTGCCCCGGGTAGGTGTCGGTGAGGTAGCCATTGATCAGCGGGATAAAGGTGTCCGGCAGGTAACCCACCACCGAGACGATGCCGATGGCCAGGCCGGTGATGCGCAGCGGGATGTCGCAGCTGTCGAGGATCGCCCAGTACAGGCCGCGAATCGCGTAGGTCATCAGGCCGATAAAGATCACCGTGCCGATCAGCAAGCCGAGGCTGCCAATGGCCGGGAACACGATCAGGCCGACCATCGCCAGGGTCACCAGCAGCAGCGCGACGATCAGCACCGAGATGTTCGAAAACTTGTCCCCCAGCCAGCCGCCGCCGATCCCGCCGATGGGCCGCATCCACAGCTTGATGGTGGTGATGGTGCCGGCCATCACGGCGGTCATGCCGCTGCCTTGCAGGTAATCGGAGAAGCTGTAGGTGGCCCAGAACATGTGGTAACCGCAGAACACGATGGCGGTCACCAGCCACAGCTCGGGGATTTTCACCAGGGTGGTGAGGTCGGCGATCAGGTTGAACTTGCCCTTCTCCACCGCCGCAGTTTCGGCCATGGACTTGGGGTCCTTGAGCAGCACCAGCACACAACCAATGGCGATACACACGAACGAATACAGGTACACCACGTGCTTGAAGCCTTCGGCCGCAGTTTGGCTGCGGGTCTCGGTGGCGTAGGCGAAGAGCCCCAGGGCCACGGTCGCCAGCAAGGCTTCCACCAGGCCACGGCCGCCGTCGAGGATGCCGAAGAAACGGCCCTGCTCACTGTGATGGGCGATCATCTTCACCCGCTTGAGCACCGAAGCCCAGAAGGTCAGGCCGGTGGTCAGGCCCCAGCAGCCGAAGATGATCATCAGCCCGGTCATCGACGGCACGGTGGAGTACCAGAGACCCAGGGCCCCGGTGGCCACCAGCGAAAAGAAGATCAGGAAGCGTGGCGGCAGGCGATCGGCCAACCAGCCGCTCGGCAGGTAGCTGAGCAGGAAGATCGTACCGAGCATCGAGTACAGATAACCCAGCTGGCTGTGGTTGATCTGGAACACCTCGAGCATGGTGGTCTGGTAGACCTGGCGCAGGTAGAGGATCGGGTAGATCGCCCCGGCAGCCAATACCAGCAACATCAATTGGAAGTAGCGACTGGCTTTGTCGCTTTTAGCCGCGGACACGGCATCGAAACCCTGGGCAACGGGTGCAGGCTTGGACATCTTGTAGACCTCGGGCACCCACTGTGCAGGTGCCCCGATAATTGTTTTTATTGAGGTGAAGCCGGTGGTCGGTGAATCAGTACTTCATGACCACCAAACGGGTCTGGGTGAATTCAAGCATCCCGTGCTTGCCGTCATCGCCGCCCAGCCCTGAGCGTTTCCAACCGGCGTGGAAACCCTGGTAAGGGTCGGCCGGGGTGCGATTGACGTACAACTCGCCGGCCTCGATGGCGTTGGCGACTTTCATGGCCGTGCGGTAGTTCTCGGTATAGAGCACCGACGACAGGCCGAACTGGTGATCGTTGGCCATGGCCAGCGCTTCGTCGATATCGCGGTACTTGAGCACCGGCAGCACCGGGCCGAAGATTTCTTCCTGGATGATTTCCATGTCCTGGCGGCAGGCGCTGAGCAGCGTCGGCGGGTAGAAATGGCCCGGACCTTCGGGAAGTACGCCGCCTGTTTCCAGTACAGCACCGTCGGCGATGGCGCGCTCGACCATGGCGTGAATATTCTGCCGGGAGCTGGCGTTGACCAGTGGGCCCATCAGGCCCGCATCCGTGGCACGGTCACCGAATTTGACGGCGCCGATCTTGGCCTTGAGCAGGGCCAGGAATCGGTCATACACGCTTTCCTGCACATACACCCGCTCGACCGCCGTGCACAGTTGGCCGCAGTGGGTGGTCTTGGAAGCGATGATGTCGCTGGCGGCTTTTTCCAGGTCGGCGTCGGCCTCGATGATCGCCGGGGTCTTGCCGCCCAGCTCCAGGGACGGCTTGGCGATGTTGGCCTTGCAGTAGTCGAGCACGATGCGCCCGGCGTTGACGCTGCCGGTCAGGGTGATCAGGCCCACGGCCTTGTGGGTGCACAGGGCGGCGGCGGTGGCGTGGTCCATGGTCAGGATGTTGATCACGCCGGCCGGCATGCCCGACTGCTCGACGGCACGGGCGATTTCAAAGGCGGACAACGGCGTGTTGTTGCTCGGGCGCACCACCACGGTGTTGCCGGCAATCAGCGCCGGGGCGATTTTGCGCAGCAGGGTATAGACCGGGTAGTTGAACGGAATCAGGCAAGCCACGACGCCAATCGGCTCGCGTTGCAGGAACAGGTTTTCGTCCGGGGTGTCGCTGGGGATGATTTCGCCTTCGATGCGGCGTGCCCATTCGGCGTGGTAGCGGGTGATCTGGGCGGCGTAGCGCGCTTCGTTGCTGGCGTCGTCGAGGCTTTTGCCGGATTCGCTGGCCAGCGCCCGGCCTATGCTTTCAGCGCAGGTTTCGAGGGCGGCGGCGAAAGCCCGCAGGTGTTCGGCGCGCTGGATGCTGGTGAGCTTGCCCCAGGTTTTCTGTGCGCTGGCGGCGGCATCGACGGCCGCAATGGCTTCATCAGGGGTGGCGGCGGACACCCGGCCTACCTGGGCCTCGGTCGCGGGGTTGTAGACCGCGATTTGGGCGGTGCTGGCAGGTTCGGCGAAGTGGCCGTTGTAAAAGTTGCGCTCGATTTGCATATGGTTTTTTGCCCAATCGTTGTTGTTTTGCGAGTGACTTGCAGTTTTGTCATTGGGCGGGGGTTGGACAAACGATTTATTGACGGGGGTAACGTGCGAAAAATGCAGGTTAGTGGCTGGTCCGTATTAATGACCCGGGTCTGAGTCTGTATTGTTCTACCCATACTTCCTACAGTGCCGCCCACTTGGAACCGTGGGAGGACTAAGCATGCAACCACCATCAACCGCACAGGCCTACAACTACAAGGTCGTGCGTCAATTCGTCATTGCAACTATCGTCTGGGGCGTGGTCGGCATGGCCATGGGCGTGTGGATCGCCTCGCAACTGGTGTGGCCCGAGATGAACCTCGACCTGCCGTGGACCACCTTCGGCCGCCTGCGCCCGCTGCACACCAGCCTGGTGATTTTCGGCTTTGCCGGCAGCGCGCAATTCGCCGCCAGCTACTACGCAGTACAGCGCACCTGCCAGGTACGGCTGTACTCGGACAAGCTCGCTGCCTTTACCTTTTGGGGCTGGCAGTCGGTGATCGTGATCATGCTGGTCAGCCTGCCACTGGGTTACACCACCACCAAGGAATACGCCGAGATCGAGTTCAGCGGCGCGGTGTGGATGACCGTGGTGTGGGTGGCCTATGCGATCGTGTTTTTCACCACTGTGGTGCAGCGCAAGACCCGGCACATCTACGTCGGCAACTGGTTCTTCGGTGCATTTATCGTGGTGATCGCCATGCTGCACGTGGTCAATCACCTGTCGATCCCGGTGGATTGGTTCAAGTCCTACCCGGTGTATTCCGGGGCCACCGACGCGATGGTGCAGTGGTGGTACGGGCACAACGCCGTGGGGTTCTTCCTGACCACCGGTTTCCTGGGGATGATGTACTACTTCGTGCCGAAGCAGGTCGGGCGGCCGGTGTATTCCTATCGCCTGTCCATCGTGCACTTCTGGGCGCTGATCACCCTGTACATCTGGGCCGGTCCGCACCACCTGCACTACACCGCGCTGCCGGACTGGGCGCAGTCGCTGGGGATGGCGATGTCGCTGATCCTGCTGGCGCCGAGCTGGGGCGGGATGATCAACGGCATGATGACGCTTTCCGGGGCTTGGCATAAATTGCGCACCGACCCGATCCTGCGCTTCCTGGTGCTGTCGCTGGCGTTCTACGGGATGTCGACCTTTGAAGGGCCGATGATGGCGATCAAGACCGTCAACGCCCTCTCCCATTACACCGACTGGACCATCGGCCACGTCCACGCCGGCGCCCTGGGCTGGGTGGCGATGATCACATTTGGCTCGCTGTACCACATGATCCCGAAAGTCTTCGGGCGCGCGCAGATGCACAGCGTGGGGCTGATCAATATGCACTTCTGGCTGGCGACCATTGGCACGGTGCTGTACATCGCGTCAATGTGAGTCAACGGCATCACCCAGGGCCTGATGTGGCGGGCGGTGAACGATGACGGCACCCTCACCTACTCGTTTGTGGAAGCGTTACAGGCCAGCCATCCGGGATTTGTAGTGCGATTCGTCGGCGGGGTATTCTTCCTCAGCGGCATGTTGCTGATGGCGTACAACACCTGGCGCACCGTGCGTGTGGCGGATTTGAAGGTGGCGCAGCTTGACGCGCAGATCGCCTGATGTGGGAGATAGCGCTGAACCTGGCGGCGGTGATCAGTCTGTATGGCGCGGTGGAGTATTGCCTGCGGGGCCAGTCGAAGGAGAGCCTGGATGAGGCCAGCCTGATGCCGTTCGCCGATGACCCGGAAGTGGCACGGCGGGTGGAGCTGGCCACGGGCAAGCGAGTCAACGCGGTGGCGCCTGAGGAAACAAAGCAGGACTGGGGCAATATAGAGATCTAATTGTGGGAGCGGGCTTGCTCGCGAATGCGGTGGTTCAGTCAACATATACAGCGACTGACACACCGCTTTCGCGAGCAAGCCCGCTCCCACACAAGCACCACATTGAGCGACTAGCCGCGTTCGCGGGGAATCAGGCTCTGCAACTGCAACGCCAGGAAGTTGGCATCGAAGCCGAACGTATCCGGGTCTTTCAAACCGTTGGTTTTCTTCCACAGCCAGTCGTTTTTCCCCGGGAGCAATACCAGGGAAATGCTGCCGTAGCGGGCGGCGGTCAAGCCCATCACCGACAGCGAAATCAAACCGCCGGCGCCCATCACATCCGGCACGAACTCCACCGGTTTGCCGGCGATATGGATGGTCAGTTTCTCGGTCTTGAAGGTGGAGGTCTCCACCGGCACGCTGGGGCCGGAAGCCACGTACGTCTCGCGCTGCACTTCCAGCAAACCGACCGTCTTCACAGGCGCAAGCCACTGCTCGATCTGGCCGAACAACTCGCCGATCTTCTGCGCCCAATGGGCCGACTGCACTTCGAACTGCTGTTTCTTGTGGGCTTCGCTGTCGGCGTAATGACGCAGCATCTCGCCCAGTTGTTGTACATCGTCCATTGCCGTGTTCCTTGGGTGACCCATGTTGCGAGCCTTGATCATGGCAGATGCCGCACACCGGCGTATGACTAAAGCGCAGCGCGCGGGTAATGTGGTGCCCTCGCCCGTCCAATTCAGGAGCATCGCATGCGCACCATCGGCCTTATCGGCGGCATGAGCTGGGAGTCCAGCGCCGAGTATTACCGCATCATCAACCAGAACGTGCGCGACCAGCTCGGGCCGCTGCGCTCGGCACAACTGTTGATGTACAGCGTCGACTTCGGCCCGGTGGAGCAGGCCCAGCACGCCGGGCGCTGGGACGATGCGGCGCTGATCCTCGAAGACGCCGCCCGCCGCCTGCAAGCCGGGGGCGCCGAGTGCATGGTGCTGTGTACCAACACCATGCACCTGGTAGCGCCGCAGATTGAAGCGGCGGTGTCGATACCGTTTCTGCATATTGCAGACGCTGCCGGCGCGGCGGCCGTGGAAGCTGGCACCCTGACCGTTGGCCTGCTGGGTACCGCATTTACCATGGAGCAGGATTTTCTCAAGTCACGCCTGGCGGCGCAGGGGCTGACCGTGCTGGTGCCGGACGCAGACGAGCGCCAGGCCGTGCACCGGATCATCTATGAGGAATTGTGTGTCGGGGTGATCAGCGACGCATCGCGCGAGGTGTACCAGCGAGTGATCGAGTCTTTGGCCGCCCGTGGCGCCCAGGCCATCATCCTCGGCTGTACGGAAATCAGCCTGTTGATCAAGCCGCAGCACAGCGACCTGCCCTTGCTGGACACCACCGAGCTGCATGCGCAGGCTGCGGTGGCGTTTGCGTTGCAGGACGACTAGGCCGGCTTGCGGATGCGCGCCATGGTCAGCGTGTCGACGAATGCGCCGTCACGCACGGCGTAATCGCGCAGCAGGCCTTCGGTCTCGAAGCCGAACTTGTGGTACAGGCGGTGGGCGGCTTCGTTGTCGGCGTACACCGTGAGTTCCACCCGGTGCAGGTTCATCCAGTTATCCGCCACCTCCAGCGCCGCGCCCAGCAGCCGGGAGCCCACGCCCTTGCCCTGCCAGGCGGTGGCGACGCCCATGCCGAATGAGCCGACGTGGCTTTGGCGCACGCGCAAATACTGTTCCAAACCCAGCTGGCCGATCACTTCACCGGCATGCAGCGCCACCAGCTGTAGCCGCCGCTCGTTGTCCTGCACCAGGCGTTTGCGCCAGGCCTCGACCGACTGGAAAGGCATTTGCAGCACCTGACGGCATACAGCCGGGTCGTTGTAGAGCGCAGCGACGCCTTCAAGATGGGCCTCGGTGAAGCGCGTGATAACGATCTTGGGTTCAGGTGTGTGCATGGTGTTTCGTCCTTTGAAAAACACGTGGCCGACCAGTGTAGGCGGCAAGGCCCCAGAATGGCGAGCCCTGCACTGCACTCATCGGGAACGCGCAGCCACCAATTTCCAAACCCGGGCAATGTCCGAGGCGCGCTCGCGCAACAGGCGCGGTGCCTCGCTGCAGGCCTGTTCCAGGGTAGTCGGGCCGGACGGCAAGGCGAACGCGGCATCCACGCCGTGGGCGTACATTTGCTCGTAGCCATCCCCCAATGTGCCGGCGATCACGATCACCGGCACGTTGTGCTGCCTGGCGATTCGCGCCACGCCAAACGGGGTCTTGCCGCGCAGGGTCTGGGCGTCGAACCTGCCTTCGCCGGTGATCACCAGGTCGGCGCCACGCACGGCTTGCTCAAGCCCAACAAGCTCTGCGACCACTTCAACACCCGCGCGAAACTGCGCGCCAAGGAAAGCCTTGGCGGCGAAACCCAAGCCGCCGGCGGCGCCGCTGCCGGGTTCGTCACGTACGTCTTTGGGCAAGACCCTGGCGCAGTGATCGGCAAAATGGCCGAGGGCCGCATCCAGTTGTTCGACTTGCTGGGGATTGGCGCCCTTTTGCGGGCCGAAAATCGCCGAGGCCCCGTGAGGACCGCATAGAGGGTTGTTCACGTCGGCGGCGATTTCGAAGCGCACTTCGTTCAGGCGGGGATCCAGTTGTTCAAGGCTGATGCGCGACAGCTTGCCCAGCGCCAGGCCCCCAAGGGGCAGCACTGCTCCCTCGGCATCAAACAACTGCACACCTAGGGCAAGCATCGCCCCGGCGCCGCCGTCGTTGGTGGCGCTGCCGCCAATGGCCAGGATGATGCGTTGGGCGCCGGCATTCAGGGCGGCGCGGATCAGCTCGCCAGTGCCGAAGGTGCTGCTGGAACACGCATCTCGCTGACCCGGTGGCACGAGTTGCAAGCCGCTGGCTTCGGCCATTTCGATGATTGCGGTGTGGCTCTCGGCCAACCAGCCCCAATGCGCGTCGATACTGCCGCCCAATGGCCCTTGCACACGGGTGGCGCGCAGCTCGCCCTGGCAGGCGGCGAGTACCGATTCCACTGTGCCCTCACCACCGTCCGCCATCGGGCACTTGATCAGCTCGGCGTCGGGCCACACGCTGGCCAACCCCTCGGCAATGGCATTCGCCACGCCTTCAGCACTCAGGCTGTCCTTGAACGAGTCGGGGGCGATGATGATTTTCATGGGCTTTCTCCGGTTTTTATAACGCCCATGCTGCCAGTTGGCACCGGCAATAACGCCGGTCCATTGCACAAGAGTGGCTGGGGTTTGTTGTTCATTTGGACAAAGCTTGCGGCAATAGCTGCACGCCGAGGTACAACGCGAGCATGCCGTCGAGGGTCAGCGGGTCGACGCCGCTCAGCTCGGCGATGCGTTCCATGCGGTAGCGCAGGCTGTTGCGGTGGATCCCCAGGGCATCGGCGCAGGCTTGGCTTTGGCCGTCGTGGTCGCACCAGCTGCGCAGGGTCGCCAGCAACTGGCCGTTGCTGTCCTTGGCCAGTACCTTGCGCAGCGGGTTGAGCAATTCATCGAGGGCGTCGTCGTTGCGGTGGCGCCAGAGCATGACCGGCAGGCGGTAGCGATTGAGGGTCAGCAACCGCGATTCGGGCAGCACATCACGGCCATAGGCGAGCAGGTCGCCGACTCGCCGGTAACAACGGCGCAGGCCGGCCAGCCCGTCCGCTTGCCCGCCGACGGCGACCCGCAGGATGTTCCAGCCCAGGCCGTCGAGCTTTTCCAGCAGGCGCGGGTTATCGACTTGCACCGACGCCGGCCGGCACCACAGCAGGGAAAACTGCGCGGAGCTGACGCACCAGCTGTCGGGGTAGCGCGAGGTCAGCCAGGCGCTCAAGGCCTCGGCCGACTGGCCGCTGCCCAGCTCGAACAGGTACGGCGTGCGCGCCAGCTGCGGCTTGAGGCCCAGTTGCTGGGCTTCATCCACCAGGCGCGGCGAATCGCCGGTCTCGGCCAGCAGCAGTGCCAGCAGATCATCGCAGCGCTGGCGCCGCCATTGCTGCTCGGCTTGCTGGTGACGCTGGCTGACCAGCATTTCGGCGGTCATGCGCACCAGTTCGGCATAGGTGCGCAGCAATTCCGGCTCACCGGTAATGCCCAGCACACCGATCAGGCGCTGGTCGTGCAGCAGCGGCAGGTTGATCCCGGGTTGCACGCCCTTGAGGTGCTTGGCGGTCTGGCCGTCGATTTCCACCACCCGCCCGTTGGCCAGCACCAACTGCGCGCCTTCGTGGCGGGTGTTGATCCGCTCGGGTTCGCCGCTGCCCAGGATCAGGCCCTGGCTGTCCATGACGTTGACGTTATAAGGCAGGATCGCCATGGTGCGATTGACGATATCCTGCGCCAGGTCATGATCCAGCTCGAACATGGGGCTAAATTCCTGAAAAAAACCGGTTGTTCATAGGCACAGCGCAAACCATGCTTCACTGTGCGCGAGCACAAAGACAGCACCCCTTGAGGTGGCCGAGACTCGTTGGGCGATCAACGTTACCCTCGCATCGCGAAAAATCATAATAAAGAGAGACTGCCATGTCACAGAGCGCCGCTGTTACCCAGGCCACCGATGACGATAAAAACGCCGTATACAAGCGCATCACCCTGCGCCTGATCCCCTTCATTTTCATCTGCTACCTGTTCAACTACCTCGACCGCGTCAACGTCGGCTTTGCCAAGTTGCAGATGCTCGACGACCTGAAATTCAGCGAGACCGTGTACGGCCTCGGTGCCGGGATCTTCTTTATCGGCTACGTGCTGTGCGGCGTGCCGAGCAACCTGGCGTTGACCAAATTCGGTCCACGGCGCTGGATTGCGCTGATGATGATCGTCTGGGGCGCCCTGTCCACCTGCCTGTTGTTCGTTACCACACCGACGCACTTCTACGGCTTGCGCCTGCTGACCGGCGCCGCTGAAGCCGGGTTCTTCCCGGGCGTGGTGCTGTACCTCTCGCAGTGGTTCCCGACCTTCCGCCGTGGGCGGATCATGGCGCTGTTCATGTCGGCGATTCCGGTATCCGGCCTGCTCGGCAGCCCGTTCTCCGGCTGGATCCTCAACCACTTCGCCGCCGGCCAGGGCGGGCTTGCGGGCTGGCAGTGGATGTTCCTGCTGCAAGGCGTGCCGACGGTGATCCTCGGCGCCCTCGCCTACTTCCTGCTCAGCGACAGCTTTGCCAACGCCAAGTGGCTCACGCCCCATGAGCGCGCGGTGCTGGAAGCCGACCAGGCGACCGACCTGGCCAACAAACCGAAGACCACCAGCGACTCGCTGCTGGAAGTGTTCAAGAACCCGGCGATCTGGGCGTTCGGCCTGATCTACTTCTGCATCCAGAGCGGTGTGTACGCCATCAACTTCTGGCTGCCATCGATCATCAAGAACATGGGCTTCAGCGATAATCTGGTGATTGGCTGGCTGAGTGCGATCCCGTACCTGCTGGCGGCGGTGTTCATGCTGCTGGTGGGCCGCTCTGCCGACTTGCGCAAGGAGCGTCGCTGGCACCTGGTGGTGCCGATGCTGATGGGCGCGATCGGGCTGGTGATTGCGGTGAACTTTGCAACCACGCCGGCCATTGCGATCCTCGGCCTGACCATCGCCACCATGGGTGCCCTCACCGGCCTGCCGATGTTCTGGCCGGTGCCAACCGCGATGCTCAGCGCAGGTGCGGCAGCGGGCGGTCTGGCGTTGATCAACTCCATGGGCCAGATGGCGGGGTTCCTCAGCCCGTATATCGTCGGGTTTGTGAAAGATGCCACCGGGTCTACGGACCTGGCGCTGTACCTGCTGGCGGCGGTGATCGTCGCGGGCAGTGTGTTGGCGTTGCGCATGACGCGCACACTCAAGGCTTGAATCAGTGCTGACCGGTGCCGCGATATCGAGGGCGGCGCCGGTCATCTATCTGCTCATATAAAGGCGTGTTTTTATAGGCAAACAACTGCCTGACAGCCGTATTAACCTCTACGCCCATTCCAGGTAACAAATAGGCTACAACCTTTACCCAGCCTTTACTTTCGTACCCCATCATCCCGTCCGAAACCGCTGTCTGAAGCCTATGCCCGGGGATATTATCAAGACCGGTTCGGTGCATACGTAGAGGACTTATCATGATCAGTCGACTCTCAAAAATGAAAGTAGCCATGTTGCTCATTGCCACCCTCGCCATCGCAGGGCAAGCAGAAGCCCGTGGAGGATATGGCTATGGCTGGGGTCACGGTTATGGGTACGGGCATGGCGGTGGTTGGGGCTGGGGTGGCCCGGCTTTGCTGGGTGCGGTTGTCGGCGGTCTCGTAGTGGGTTCGGTGGTCGCCAACTCCCAGCCTCCGGTCTATGTGCAGCAGCAACCGGTTTACGTGCAACCGCAGCCGGTGTACATCCAACAGCCGCCGCCGGTCTATTACCAGGCGCCGCCTCCAGGCTATTACTACCCGCCACAACCGGTTCCGGTGCCACGTTATTAAGCACGGCCCTATTACTGATAATGCAGGTCCCGCCTGAAAGCGGGACCTTTTTTATTCAGCTGCCTTTAGAGTAATCCGCCGCCGTCGACATCAATCACGCTACCGGTGATAAACCCGTTCTCCATCGCCAACACGTACCCGGCAGCCACTTCTTCGGCCTGCCCCACGCGCCCCACCGGCAACGCCCCGCCCGCCTTGGCAAACATTGCCAGTCGCTGCTCATCGGACAATCCGGCATACGCCTCGGTGTCGATCACGCCCGGGCTGACCACATTGACCCGCCGTGGCGCCAGTTCCTTGGCCAGTTGCTTGCCCAGCGCTTCGGTCGCCGCATTGATGCCGGTCTTGATGAATTGCCCCGCAACCGTTTTGCGCCCCAACTGCCCCGACGTCAGGGTGATGCTGCCGCGCTCGGCGAGAAATGGCAGCGCCGACTGGATCGCCCGCAGCGAACCCCAGAGCTTCACGTTGAAGTTGTCTTGCGCCAGGTTCAGGTCGGTCTCGATCAGGGCCTTGGCCTGCACCGCAGGCCCTGCGGTGTAGACCAGATGGTCAAACGGCCCCACGGTTTCGAACAAGCGCTGTAATGAGGCTGCGTCGGTCACGTCCACCTGCTCGCTGCGCACCCCGTTCTCCACGGTTGAAGACAAGCGCCGCCCGGCCAGCACCACATGGGCACCGCGTGCCACGGCCTGCCTGGCCACCTCGGCACCGATGCCGCTGCTGCCGCCAATGACGATGATGGTTTTGCCGTTGAGGGGAGATGTCATGGGGAAATACCTGGCTGAGAAAATGAGCTTTCATCTTCCCAGCTTGGCAATCGTTGAAAAATCCCGGTAAAACGACAAGATCTTTAAAGGATTTTTACAAATGAGCTCAATCCTCGACCTTGAAGTGTTCGTACGCACTGCTGACACCGGCAGCCTGTCGGCAGCCGCCCGCAGCCTCAGCCTGACCCCGGCCGCAGCGAGCATTGCCCTCAAGCGCCTGGAAACCCGCCTGGGCATCCGGCTGCTGGCGCGTTCCACCCGCAGCATGCGCCTGACCGAAGAAGGCCGGCGCTACCTCGACAGTGTGCGCGTGGCCCTGGAGGCGCTGTCGGAAGGCGAACAGGCGGTCAAGCAGCAAGGCCAGAGCCTCAGCGGATTACTGCAATTGGCCGCGCCCTCGGATTTCGGGCGCAATGTGCTGCTGGGCTGGCTGGATGAGTTCAAGCTCGAACACCCGAACGTGCGCCTTCAGTTGCTGCTCAACGACAGCAATGCCGATCTGTTCCGCGAAACCGTCGACATCGCCCTGCGTTTCGGCGTACCACGGGACTCCAGCCTGGTCGCGTTGCCGGTGGTGCCCGACCACACGCGGGTGGCGTGCGCCAGCCCCGACTACCTCGCGCGCCACGGTACGCCACGCCTCCCCCAGGACCTGGCACAACACAGCACGCTGCGCTATATGCGCCAGGGTCGGGCGAACAACACCTGGTACTTTCGCCAGGGCGAGGTGCTGCAGGAAGTCGAGGTCGGCGGCGACTACCTGAGTGATGACGGCGAGATCGTGCGGCGCTGGGCATTGGCCGGGCACGGCATCGCCTATAAAGCGCGGCTGGATGTAGCGCGCGATATCAAGGCCGGGCGCCTGGTGCCGTTGCTCACCGATTGGCAAGGCGAACCGACCCCGTTCAATCTGATGTGTCCCCATCGGTTGCAGGTGTCGGAGCGGGTCAAGGTGCTGCACCGCTTCCTGCAACTGCGCTGCGCCGAACTATTACCGCAATAACCATCGCGGGGCTTGTTCCAGAGCCTTGCTCTCTGGTATTGGATAGGGCCTGTCTCCCCCTTTTGAGGTGTTCACGATGATTTACCGCACACTGGGCCAGTCCGGGTTGAAGGTCAGCGCACTGACCCTGGGCAGCATGATGTTTGGCGAGCAGACCAACACCGAGGACTCGCTGCGCATCATCGACAAGGCCTGGGATCAAGGCATCAACTTTATCGACACCGCCGACGTCTACACCGGCGGGCGCTCCGAGGAAATCGTCGGCGAAGCCATCGCCCGCCAGCGCCAGGATTGGGTGCTGGCTTCGAAAGTCGGCATCGGCCCGGCGGATGGCCTGCCGAACCGCAGCGGCCTGAGTCGCAAGCGGATTTTCAATGCGCTGGAAGCCAGCCTGACGCGCCTCGACACCGATTACCTGGACATCTATTACCTGCACCGCGAAGACCACAACACGCCACTGGAAGTCACGATTTCAGCGATTGGCGACTTGATCCGCGAGGGCAAGATCCGCCACTGGGGCCTGTCCAACTACCGCGGCTGGCGGATCGCTGAAGTGATCCGCGTGGCCGAGCGCCTCGGGGTGGACAAACCGATCATCAGCCAGCCGCTGTACAACATCGTCAACCGCCAGGCCGAGGTGGAGCAGATCACCGCCGCCGCCGCGTATGGCCTGGGCGTGGTGCCTTACAGCCCGCTGGCCCGTGGCGTGCTCAGCGGCAAATATGCGCCGGACGTAACGCCTGAAGCCGGCAGCCGTGCCGGGCGCCAGGACAAGCGCATCCTGGAAACCGAATGGCGCGTTGAATCCCTGCGCATCGCCCAGCAGATCCAGCAATACACCCAGGGCCGTGGCGTGGGGATGGTCGAGTTCGCGATTGCCTGGGTCCTGAACAACTCGGCGGTCAGTTCGGCGATTGTCGGGCCGCGCACCGAGGCGCAGTGGGATGCCTACACCGGCGCGCTGGAGGTGAAGATCACGGCGGAGGACGAAGCATTCATCGACTCGCTGGTCACGCCAGGGCATGCGTCGACGCCAGGGTTCAATGATGTGAGCCACTTTGTGTCGGGGCGAGTTGCCCGGCCATAAGTCCCTTTTATGGGGGGACCTGAGAAATCCTCCCGTAAACCGCTCCAAAACAGAGCAAACATCTCACCTCAAAAGCACTATATTCCCTCCCTGAAATCCCCCTTCTTTTGTATCAATCGGCTTTCGTGAGGACAGTGTGTCTAAAGGTGTTGTGTTATCGGTCTTGGCCTCGGTGTTGTTTGCCGTGATGTATTACTTCACGTCGCTGCTTACGCCCTTGAGCGGCCTGGAGATCTTCGGCTGGCGCATGTTGTTGACGGTGCCCTGCATGACCGTGTTCATGATTGTCAGCGGCGAGTGGCGACGGGTGTGGGAACTGGTTCGCCTGGTTGCGGCCAAACCCGCGCTGATCGGCGGGGTCGTGGTGTCTTCGGCCCTGCTGGGGGTGCAGTTGTGGCTGTTCATGTGGGCGCCGCTCAACGGTCGCAGCCTGGATGTATCGCTGGGCTATTTCCTGCTGCCATTGACGATGGTACTGACCGGTCGGCTGGTGTATGGCGAACAATTGTCACGCCTGCAAAAGATTGCGGTGTTCTTCGCCGGTGCTGGTGTGCTGAACGAGTTGTATCAGGTGGGCGGATTCTCCTGGGCAACCCTGGTAGTGATCATCGGCTACCCGGTTTACTTCGTACTGCGCAAACGCCTGAAGACCGACCACCTCGGCGGGCTGTGGCTCGATATGGCGCTGATGTTGCCGGTGGCACTGTGGTTCGTGCAAAGCGGCGAACAGGGTTTTGCCGTGCTCGACGCCCACAAGGGCTTGTACGCCTTGATCCCGATGTTGGGCTTGATCAGTGCGTCGGCGCTGGTGTGCTATGTCGTCGCCAGCCGCTTGTTGGCCTTCAGCCTGTTCGGGCTGCTCAGCTATGTAGAACCGGTGCTGCTGCTCGGCGTGGCCTTGTTGTTGGGCGAAAGCATCAAGGCGGGGGAATGGCTGACGTATCTTCCGATCTGGCTCGCGGTGATGGTGCTGGTGTTTGAAGGCTTCAAGCATTTGGTGCGTCAGCAGAAGGCCTGACAGCACTTTCTTTTGCTGCCATTTCGAGCATTACAGCCGTCTGCGACAACCCCCCTCGAATGGCCCCGTAATACGGAATCCTGCCTTGGACTTCGTCGCCTATTTGCGTCAGTGCGGCGTCCATTTGCGCCTTTTCAACGCCAAACAGCTTACCGAGCCGGTTGCCCTGGTTGAGTTCAAGCAAGGTGCCGGTGACGGGGTTCTTGACGATTTCTTCGATGGACTCCGCCACATCCTCAGGCACGCCCAGTGCGATCAAGGCCGTCCCAATGCCGGAGCCCGGATTCTTCAGTTGGCGGATGAACTCGTCGAACAGCCCCCATAAATCGTTGGCACCCACATTATCCAGGCCGACACTGACGACCGTTTTCAAGTATTGCTCTCGCGAGACAGGCGACAGCGGCTGGTCATTGTTCAGGCCGTCTTCCACAAAGTAGAAGTTGCCCTTGTCACCTCCTCCATGGAAGTTGCCGTAGGCATCGTACTGATAGAGCACGGTTTCTCCGTCCGGACGTGTGCCTGCGAAAGTCACCCGGCCTTCACGGGTCTCAACTTTCAGGTAGGTCCCCGTCAGCCCGTTGACCGGTACCGGCGGGACGCTTGTGTGCTTGTCCAGGCGATTGAAGATATCGCCCTTTTCGTAGCCAAAAGGCCCGACCACGGCATTGATATCGCCTGCTGCGAAGCGCGCCATCGTGTCTTTTACCCGCTTTGTCTGATCGGCAGGCGCATTGCGGGAAAAATGCCCGGCAAATACATCCAACTTGTCAGGGTCGGTGGCGATCTCTTTGAGCCAAGTGTTCATTTCTTCAAGGTTATTGAATTCGAAGAACGAGTTGCCCTCCTCGTCAGGAATGTACAACAGGACATTCGTTCCGGTTTCAGAGGCGGGTACGCGTTTGACCACCAGAATGTCGCTCGACTGGATCCCGTCCACCGCGAACGTGAAGACCTGCGCGCCGACGGTCGATGAGGTACCCGGGGCCAATACGGCATTGGCCAGTTCGACGCCTGCGGCGGTCAGCTCGCCCTGCGCACTGCTCCATTCCACGTTCGAGGAAAACGTCACGCGGGCGACAGTGGCAGGACTTGATGGGGAGGAAGCAGTTGGGGCCAAGGAACTGATGGCGGGTTCGTCGTTGACGGCTGCTGCCTGATTCAAACCTGGAGGTGGACTACCGGTGTGCGCAATGACTGTCATACGTGAACCTCAACTGGGCATATTACACTGAGTAATGCTTGCGGCGAATTCCGTTCCTGGCCGCTGGCAACCGCCTGTGTCCCGATGTTTCTGCCGGGCAGCAAAAAGCCCGACCGGGTGCAATCCCGGTCGGGCTTTTTGTGTATCGCCCAGGCGATCAGTCAGCGGTCAACACACCACGACGCACTTGGTCGCGCTCGATGGATTCGAACAGCGCCTTGAAGTTGCCTTCACCAAAGCCGTCGTCACCCTTACGCTGGATGAACTCGAAGAACACCGGGCCCATCAGGGTTTCCGAGAAGATCTGCAGCAGCAGGCGCTTGTCCCCCGCCACTGACGAGCCGTCCAGCAGGATGCCCCGTGCCTGCAGTTGATCCACCGGCTCGCCGTGGTTCGGCAGGCGGCCTTCGAGCATCTCATAATAGGTGTCTGGCGGCGCGGTCATGAAGCGCATGCCGATCTTCTTCAACGCATCCCAGGTCTTGACCAGGTCATCGGTGAGGAAGGCAACGTGCTGGATGCCCTCGCCGTTGAACTGCATCAGGAACTCTTCGATCTGCCCGGCACCCTTGGACGATTCTTCGTTCAGCGGGATGCGGATCATGCCGTCCGGGGCGCTCATGGCCTTGGAGGTCAGGCCGGTGTATTCGCCCTTGATGTCGAAATAGCGCGCCTCACGGAAATTGAACAGCTTCTCGTAGAAGTTCGCCCAGTAGGCCATGCGGCCGCGGTACACGTTGTGGGTCAAGTGGTCGATGACCTTGAGGCCCGCGCCCACCGGGTTGCGCTCGACACCTTCGAGGTACACGAAGTCGATGTCATAGATCGAACTGCCTTCACCAAAGCGGTCGATCAGGTACAGCGGCGCGCCGCCAATGCCCTTGATCGCCGGCAGGTTCAGCTCCATCGGGCCGGTTTCGATATGGATAGGCTGGGCGCCCAGTTCCAGGGCCCGGTTGTAGGCCTGTTGCGAGTCCTTGACGCGAAACGCCATGCCGCACACCGACGGGCCGTGCTCGGCCGCAAAGTAGGAGGCGATGCTGTTGGGTTCGTTGTTGAGGATCAGGTTGATCTCGCCCTGCCGGTACAGGTGTACGTTCTTGGAGCGGTGGGTCGCGACCTTGGTGAAGCCCATGATCTCGAAGATCGGCTCCAGGGTGCCCGGGGTTGGCGATGCGAATTCGATGAACTCGAAGCCCATCAGGCCCATTGGGTTTTCGTACAGGTCTGCCATTTTCGGTGCCTCATCATCATTCTTGTAATTAACAAATGTTTATTTGCGAGCAAGGATGAGGTCAGCGGGTGGCGCACAGGAGATACCCCGCACGCTGCGGGCGAGGAAGTCACCAAAGATGAGGGGGGACCCGAGTAGCTTCATGGTTACATCAGTCTCTGACGGGCGAGGCTTGCGTTAGCGCAAGTCCTTATTCTTGTATGCGTAAATCGATTCTACACAGCGTAAACGGATTTGTCCGTACTCTTATCAAATCCCCATTGCCCTGGCCCGCGCAAGGGGTTTGTTGCACAGATAGATGCCCAGCAGGATGACCGCCCCACCCAGCAGCATCGGCACGGTCAGTTGCTCGCCAAGCAGCAATGCGCCGCAGATCACTGCCGTCAGCGGATTGAGGGCGATAAATACACCCGCACGGGTGGCGCCGATGCGGCGCAGGCCATCGTAGTAGCCGATGTAGGCCAGTGCCGAACCCAGCACGCCCAGGTACAGCAAACTCATCAGTTGGGGCAGATCAATCCGGCCCAATGCGGCCACCGTTAGTCGACCCGTCACCAGCGTGGTGATCGTCAGCATCAGCGTGCCCAGCAGGATCGACCAGGTCACGGTTTGCAATGGCCCCAGGCGCTGGTTGAGACCCCGGGAAAACAGCGAGTACACGCCCCACCCCACCACGCAGCCGAAAATCAGCAAGTCGCCGACCCACGCATCTGCCGTGCCCTGCAGCAACTGCGGGTTGCGACTGACGATCACCAGCCCTGCGCCACCCAGGCACAGCGCGATCCCCACCAGCTTGAAGCAGCCCAGGCGTTCCTTGAACAGCAGCCACGAGGCCAGGCCAATCACTGCCGGGTTCAGCGCCACGATCAACGAGGCCCGGGACGCATTGATGTAATGCAGGCCGTAGAAAAAACACAGGTTATAGAAAAATATCCCGAAAAAGCCCAGCACCACCAATTGCACCCATTGCGCGGTGGTCGGACGCGCCAGGCGAATACGCGCGACGCCCAGGAAGGCCAGCAGTGCCAGGCTGGCCAGTACAAAGCGCACGGTCGCCGCTAACAGTGGGTCCAGGCCTGCCGCCAGATAGCGCCCGGCAACGAAGGTGCCGCCCCAGATCATGGTCACGGCCGCCAGCTTCAGATACGTCAGACGGTCAGGGCTCGGGTTCATCAGATTTCTACTCACAAGACACGGGATTGGCTTATTGTTTGGCTAATCCCCGATCATCGTAAAATGAGTAAATACTCATGACCCTTACCCAACTGGAAATCTTTTCCCTGGTGGCCGAACTGCAAGGTTTCACCAGCGCCGCCAATCGCCTGGGCATCAGCCAATCGGCGGTGTCCCATGCGATCAAATCCCTGGAGCAGGAACTGGGTGTGGAGTTGATCCGACGTCATCAGTCCCAGGTCGAACTCAGCGATATCGGCCAACAACTGCTGTTGCGCGCCCGGGCCATGCTCGGGTTGGCCAACACGCTGCAACAGGAAGCCGCCGATGCCCGCGGGATGAAGCGCGGCACGCTGCGCATCGGTTCGTTCGGGCCGACCTCATCGATTCGCCTGTTGCCCGCGATCCTGCAGCATTTTCGCGAGCAGCATCCGGGCATCGAGGTGCATGTCGACGAAGGCCCCGATCGCCAGGTGACGCAGTGGCTGGAAGAGCGGCGCGTCGACGTTGGGTTTGTGGTGCTGCCTGAAGAGCGCTTCGATACGTTCCCGTTGATTGAGGACCAACTGGTCGCGCTGCTGCCCTTGGGGCATCACTTGGGCGCGCAGCCAAGTGTCAACCTGAGAGCGCTGTGTGGTGAACCTTTTATCCTGACCCAGGCCGGTTCGGCCGAACTGGTCTCAAGGCTGTTCGTAGGTGCAGGGTTGCAGCCGGATGTGCGTTATCGCTGCTCACAGCTGCTCAGCACCCTGGACACCGTGCGCCGGGGCGACGGCGTGACCATTGTCGCCGAGTTGTCGCTGCCTGAATCCACGCAGGCGGATTACCTGATCAAACCGCTCAAGCCTGCCGTCAAACGCCAGGTGGGGCTGGCGGTGCTGGATCGACGGCAGTCCTCGCCGGCAACCCTGGCATTTATTCAACTGGCCACACGGTTGAAGCTTTATTGAACATGCACAGACGCCTGCCGCCATCTATCATGGCCAATACCGATACGCTTTGTTGGAAGGCCACCGAGGTTGTCCCGACCGCATTTGAGCGTCCTATTGCCCTCTCCCGCTACAGGCTGCGCAAATGCCACTGACCGTCAAAGGCCCCCGAAAGGCCTCCACTCGCCACCTGATCACCCTGCTCAGTGGCGTGCTGCCCATTTTGCTGGGTGTGCTTATCCTGTATTGGCAAGCCGGGCGCACCCTCGAGCACAGCACCGCGCAAACCGCCCAGGAGGCCGTGCGCCAGTTTGACCTGATGCTCGACAACACCGCCCTCGCCGCCCAGGACCTGCTGCCACTGGCCGGCCATGAATGTGATAACCCGACTCAACTGAAGCTGCGGGAACAGGTCACCCGCCGGCCGTTCGTGCGCGCCACCACCTTGTCCTGGCAGCGCAACATCTATTGCAGCTCGTTGTTTGGTGGCAACTACCAGTCACCGGTCAACCCTGAGGACTACGTCGGCGGCCGTCTCTGGCTGATGAAAGGCAACCCGGTGACACCCGACACCGCATTGCTGGTGTATCGCCTCACCGAGGGAGACCGGGGGGCCTTTGCCTCCATTGATGGCTACCACCTGACAAACGCCTTGCGCCTGATCAGCCGTTATGCAGACCTGGTGTTGCAGGTCGGCGACAACTGGCTGGCCGCAGATGGCAAGGTGCACGACGCGGTACTGCCGACGTTTGCCGTGGCCCAGCAGCATCTCGATTCCAAGCGGTATGCCTATAGCGTGCAAGCCGGGATGCCGGAGGGCGAGACCTGGCGCTACATGCAGGCACGGTATCCCGCGCTGTTCGTTCTGGTGGTGTTTTTCGGCGTGCTGGCAGGCATCTTCGCCCACTGGCTGCAAAAGCGCTCATCGGCACCGACCCTGGAACTGCAACGGGCCCTGGGCGCCAATGAATTTGTGCCCTATTACCAGCCAGTGGTGCGTGGCGACAACATCCGGCAGTGGGCCGGCTGTGAAGTGCTGATGCGCTGGAATCATCCCAGGGAAGGTCTGGTGCGCCCGGACCTGTTCATTCCCCTGGCCGAACATTCGGGCCTGATCGTACCGATGACCCGCGCCCTGATGCGCCAGACCGCCGCACAGTTGGCGCCCCACACCGCGCAGTTTGCCGACAATTTTCACGTGGGCATCAACATTACCGCTCGCCATTGTCACGACCTGGGACTGGTGGAGGACTGCCGGGAGTTCCTCGCTGCCTTCCCGCCGGGCAAGGTGATCCTGGTCCTGGAGTTGACCGAGCGCGAGTTGATCGAACCCACGGATATCACCCGCCAGCTGTTCCAGGCGCTGCATGAAATGGGGGTAATGATCGCGATCGACGACTTTGGCACCGGCCACTCCAGCCTGGGTTATTTGCGCAACTTCAATGTCGATTACTTGAAGATAGATCAAAGCTTCGTGGCAATGATCGGTGTTGATGCACTCTCGCGGCATATACTCGACAGCATCATTGAACTGTCTGCCAAGCTGGACCTGGGCATCGTTGCCGAAGGCGTCGAAACACAAGAACAATGCGACTATCTGGCGGCCCAAGGCGTTGATTTCTTGCAAGGCTACCTGTTTGGCAAGCCTGTACCTTGCGACGAGTTCATTAGATTCCTGAACAGCCATTGAATAGCCAGCCACTTCAACGGAAATATTGTTATTTATACAAAAGACATGATTTACTCATGACTGATTAACTACTACAATTTTTCCTGCCTGTGCTGAATTGGCAGGAAGGCCACTTTCATTGAGTCGCCTTAAGGCTCTTGGCTTATCGCTTTGTTTGCAGTAGATATCAGCCAAATACACTATTGGAGTATAGATTTTGTCCAGACTCGCCGAATTTCGCGCAGCAGAAAAAGCCCTTCAAGAGCAGCTTGCCCAGCTGGAATCCCTGAAGAACGATGCTGGTTTGAAGAAAGAAATCGAATTCGAAGAAAAGCTGCAAGGGCTGATGAAGACCTACGGCAAAAGCCTGCGCGACATCATCTCCATCCTGGATCCTAACCCGGGCAAGTCCGGCGCTTCCGTCGCTGCCGCACCCAAACAGCGACGTGCCCGCGTCGTCAAGGTTTACCACAACCCGCACACGGGTGAACTGATCGAAACCAAGGGCGGCAACCATCGCGGCCTGAAGGCGTGGAAAGAACAGTACGGCGCAGCCACAGTAGACTCCTGGCTTCGCGGCTAATGCTTTGCGGCTAGTACAAACGCACTAAGAAAAGCCCTGCACATGCAGGGCTTTTTTGTTTACAGGCATCGATAGTGAAACAAATCAGGACGCTGGCACTTTCAAAAACGAACTTTAAAAAACATTTCACTTTGTTCAAATCGACTTATTTGTCGCGATGCCTACAACGCTCAAAGTTTAAGGCTGTCACGCACCGAACTGACTTCATCCTTGCTTGATTCGTAAGCGTCGGCCTGGCCTGCGTATGAAAAAACATAGGCCTTATCGGTATCGACAGCCCCCACCAACGTTTGCGACAGCACATGCCGACCGTTCTCGGTGATTACACAGGTAGTTTCCAATGCCTCAAGCCGGCTCAATGTTGTGGGGTGCATCTTGGTGCACACACTTTGATAACCACCCTGGGCAAAGTCCTTCTGGATGGATTTGCGCATTTCCAGCAGCACGCCTTGCAGGTTGACCGTATGCCCCGCTTCGATTGGCGTGCCCGTCAACTCCATGACCATCAAGGTCGCGCCATTCTCATCATTCTTTATGGCCCGCTGGCGGGACACCGCCGACGGTTGCGCCGGGGCCTGGTCGTCGGGCGCCACTTCCTCTACCTGCCAGCCGCTGGGCCAATGAATTTCCGGGTCAGCCGCCCATGCAGCGGTGCTGCCCAGCAACAGGCCCAGGGTACTCAACAACGGTGCGCGAAATCCGGTCATTACGAAAAACACTCAAGGTTCAAGCGACAAAGTTTGGGCCCCTGCACCCGCTGGCCGCAAGGGTTGCGTGACCTTTTTCATTTGGCGCAACCGGCAGGGCTGCGTATCATGGACCGGCTGCACGGATGCCAGCCGCAAGCCAAGGGATGCTCCAACCGGAGCCACGTTTGCCCCATTTTTCTCTGGAGGGCCCATGAGCCTGCACGAACTGAACACTTTCCCGGGCGTCACCGCCCAGCCTGACGCCGCCACCACGAACTTCGTATTCAACCACACCATGCTGCGGGTCAAGGACATCACCAAGTCGCTGGATTTCTACACCCGCGTACTGGGTTTTTCCCTGGTTGAAAAACGTGACTTCCCGGAAGCCGAATTCAGCCTGTACTTCCTGGCCCTGGTCGACAAGGCCCAGATCCCGGCCGACGCTGCCGCCCGCACCCAGTGGATGAAGTCGATCCCGGGCATCCTCGAACTGACCCACAACCACGGCACCGAAAACGACGCGGACTTTGCCTACCACAACGGCAACACCGACCCGCGTGGCTTTGGCCATATCTGCATCTCGGTGCCGGACATCGTTGCTGCCTGCGCGCGCTTTGAAGAACTGGGCTGCGACTTCCAGAAGCGCCTGAGTGACGGCCGCATGAAAAGCCTGGCATTCGTGAAAGACCCGGATGCGTACTGGGTTGAAATCATTCAGCCAACGCCGCTGTAAGGTTCCGCCGGCAATAAAAAACCCCATGATCACTCATGGGGTTTTTCATTTCCGGGCCGGAATTTACGCCGGGGCGGAAGTGCGGATCAGGTGATCGAAAGCACTCAGGGAAGCCTTGGCGCCCTCGCCTACTGCAATCACGATCTGCTTGTACGGCACAGTCGTTACGTCACCGGCGGCAAAAACACCTGGCAGCGAAGTCTCACCACGTGCATCGACGATGATCTCGCCACGTGGAGTCAACTCCACAGTGCCTTTGAGCCAGTCGGTGTTGGGCAGCAAACCGATCTGTACAAAGATGCCTTCCAGGTCGATAGTCTTGAATTCGCCACTGTCGCGATCCTTGTAGGCCAGGCCGGTAACTTTCTGGCCATCCCCCTTGACCTCACTGGTCAGCGCGCTGGTAATCACGTCAACGTTCGGCAGGCTGTACAGCTTGCGCTGCAACACGGCGTCGGCGCGCAACTTGCTGTCAAACTCAAGCAAGGTCACGTGGCTGACGATACCGGCCAGGTCGATGGCTGCTTCAACGCCGGAGTTACCGCCGCCGATCACCGCCACGCGCTTGCCCTTGAACAGCGGGCCGTCGCAGTGCGGGCAGAAGCACACGCCTTTGGCCTTGTATTCCTGCTCGCCCGGTACACCCATTTCACGCCAGCGGGCACCGGTGGCCAGGATCACGGTCTTGGACTTGAGGGTCGCACCGCTTTCGAAACGGATTTCGTGCAGCTCACCGTTGTTTTTCGCCGGGATCAGCGCAGTAGCACGCTGCAGGTTCATGATGTCCACGTCGTACTGACGCACGTGGGCCTCCAGGGCGCTGGCGAGTTTCGGCCCTTCGGTTTCCTGTACCGAGATAAAGTTCTCGATCGACATGGTGTCCAGCACCTGCCCGCCGAAACGCTCGGCTGCAACACCGGTACGGATGCCTTTACGTGCAGCGTAGATAGCCGCTGCCGAACCCGCTGGGCCACCGCCGACGACAAGTACGTCGAACGCATCTTTGGCGCTGATTTTCTCGGCGGCTTTTTCGATACCGCTGGTGTCGAGCTTGGCGAGGATTTCTTCCAGGCCCATGCGACCCTGGCCGAAGTTCACACCATTCAAGTAAACGCTGGGCACGGCCATGATCTGACGATCATCGACTTCTGCCTGGAACAGCGCACCGTCAATGGCGACGTGGCGGATGTTCGGGTTCAGTACTGCCATCAGGTTCAGCGCCTGGACCACGTCCGGGCAGTTCTGGCACGACAGCGAGAAGTAAGTCTCGAAGCTGAACTCACCTTTAAGGGCGCGAATCTGTTCAATCACTTCGACACTGGCCTTCGAGGGGTGGCCGCCGACTTGCAGCAGCGCCAACACCAGCGAAGTGAATTCATGGCCCATTGGGATGCCGGCAAAACGCAGGCTGATATCGGCACCCGGGCGGTTGATAGAGAACGATGGCTTGCGCGCATCATTGCCATCGCTTTTCAGGGTAATCAGCGTCGAAAGGCTGGCTACATCCTGCAAGAGGGCAAGCATTTCCTGGGATTTCGCACCGTCATCGAGGGAGGCGACGATCTCGATCGGCTGGGTGACCCGTTCCAGGTATGACTTCAACTGAGCTTTAAGATTGGCGTCCAACATACGGGCGATTTCCTATTAATTCGGTTTATTGCAGACAAAAAAACGCCCGAGCGAATCTCGCCCGGGCGTTTCGAGGGCGGATGCAGCTTACTTAGGTGCGGTAACCCGCCCTTGGCATTTCACAGACTTAGATCTTGCCGACCAGGTCCAGGGACGGAGCCAGGGTGGCCTCGCCTTCTTTCCACTTGGCTGGGCAGACTTCGCCCGGGTGAGCAGCAACGTACTGGGCCGCCTTGATTTTGCGCAGCAGCTCGGAAGCGTCACGGCCAACGCCGCCATCGTTCAGTTCAACGATTTTGATCTGGCCTTCAGGGTTGATCACGAAGGTGCCACGGTCTGCCAGGCCAGCTTCTTCGATCAGCACGTCGAAGTTGCGGGAGATGGTCAGGGTCGGGTCGCCGATCATGGTGTACTGGATTTTGCCGATGGCTGGCGAGGTGTTGTGCCAGGCAGCGTGGGCAAAGTGGGTGTCGGTGGAAACGCTGTAGATTTCGACGCCCAGTTTCTGGAATTCGGCGTAGTTGTCAGCCAGGTCTTCCAGTTCGGTTGGGCAGACGAAGGTGAAGTCGGCTGGGTAGAAGAACACGACAGACCATTTGCCTTTCAGGTCAGCATCAGTCACGTCTACGAAGTTGCCGTTTTTGTAGGCGGTAGCTTTGAACGGTTTTACTTGGCTGTTGATGATAGGCATCGTTGACTCTCCGTCAGGTTTGTAGAAGGGCTTAGTAAGTTGATGAGGTGAATCCTACCCACTCTCCCGGCCGATGGCTCATTGGCAAACCTGATGCTGACGATTGGTTTTCACTATCAAGAGACTGTATTAATAGAAGAAACCTTGAATCACTCGAGGGATGCCCGGGTCATGCCGAGAAAGGGCGTCGCTTCAACATAGCGCATGGCCGATTTCATGTCTTTCCAGCCGACGTAAGTCATCAACGACTTCAAGTCCCAGCCACTGCGATGAGCCCAGGTAGCGAAGCCCCGGCGCAGGGAGTGGCTGGTGTACTGATCGGCCGCAATCCCGGCGCGCTCCAGCGCCTGGCGCAATAGCGGGATCACGCTGTTGGCGTGCAAGCCCTCCTCGCCCAGGTTGCCCCAGCGATCAATGCCGCGAAACACCGGGCCGCGCACCAGCGCTGAAGCGCTGAGCCATTCGCTATAGGCCTGCACCGGGCACAGCCGCAGCAGCGCCGGCGTCTGGTAGGTGCGGCCGATATTTTCCCGATCACTTTTGCTGCGCGGTAGATACAGGGTGATGCCCGAACCGGGCACCGCCTGCACGTGCTCGATATTCAACCGGCACAACTCATCGCTGCGAAAGCCACGCCAGAAACCCAGCAGGATCAACGCTGCGTCACGCTTGGCCCGCAGCCATCGGGGATGGTCTTCTGCGCCTCGGGCGTCGTGGCCTTCCTGTTCGAGGAACTGGATGACCTGCTCCAGATGCTGCAGTTGTAATGGCTCCGCCTGTTTTTCCTGAGCCGGGTGCAGGGCGCGAATGCCTTTCAGGACTTTGCGCACCACTGGCGCCTTGGTCGGATCAGGAAACCCCTGGCTGGTGTGCCACTGGGCCAGCGCCGATAAACGCAGCTTCAACGTGTTGACCGACAGCACGCCCGCATGCGCCACCAGATAGCGCGCCACGCTGTCGCTGGTCGCCGGCAGGAACCCACCCCAATTCACCTCGAAATGCTCGATTGCCGCTCGATAGCTGCGGCGGGTGTTATCGCGGGTGGCCGCATTCAGATAACGGTCCAGCTCACTCATGCCTGTACTGCCATTGGCTGTTGTCCATTTCAAAACCTGTATCACACGGGATAATACGCCAATATCCCATCTGATAAATCATCAATTTCGGCTTTAAAACAATCGTGATATAGTACGTATATACATACTACGTACCACAGTACTAAATCGACGGAGACTCCATGGCTCGCGGCGGCATCAATAAAGCAGTAGTTCAAACGGCACGCCTGGCGATCCTTGCCCGTGGCGAAAACCCAAGCATCGATGCAGTACGCATCGAGATGGGCAATACCGGCTCGAAAACCACGATTCACCGCTATCTGAAGGAGCTGGACGAAAGCGAAACCCGCCAGACCATCACCGAAGCGCCCATTGACGACGAACTGGGTGAACTGGTGGCGCGACTGGCCCAGCGCCTGAAGGAGAAGGCCCAGGAGCCTATCGACCTGGCCCTGGCGCAGTTCCAGCAACAGAAAACCGCCCTGCTCGCCCAGGTTGAGGAGCTGGAAGCGGCCCACTCCCAGCTCAAGCAGCAGTTCGATATCCAGTCCGCCGCCCTGGCCGATGAAAGCGCAGCCTTGCAAAGCACTCGCTCCAGCCTGCAAACCGAGCAAACCCGCAACGCCGGGCTGAGCCAGGCGTGCAGCGATTACGAGTTGCGGATCAACGACAAGGACGAGCAGATTCGCTCACTGGAAGAAAAGCACCTGCATGCCCGGGACGCCCTGGAGCATTACCGCAATGCGATCAAGGACCAGCGTGAACAGGAACAGCGTCGCCATGAAGGCCAGTTGCAGCAGGTCCAGGCAGAGCTGCGCCAGGCCCAGCAGAGCGCGATGGTGCGCCAGGATGAAATCACTCAGTTGCACCGCGATAACGAGCGCCTGCTGATCGAGCATCGAGTGACCGTGAAGGAATTGAGCGCACTGCAGGAACAGGCTCGCCAGGACCGCGAACAGCAGCGTCAATTGAGCGAGCAAGTGAGTGTGATCGACAGCGAGCGTACCCTGTTGCAGGAGCGCTTGCGGGTTGCCCAACTGGAGAATCAGGCGCGCCAGGAAGCGCTGGCCGAGCATCAGAAGACCAACAAAACCCTGGAACTGGACCTGGTCAAGGCCCAGGCCAGTATTGATGCGCTGCGCCTGGCAGCCGTCGTTGCGACGGTGCCGGAAGCAACTACCGAGGGCTGATTACTGCGCCACTGGCGTGCGCATGGTGACGAACTCTTCCGCCGCTGTTGGGTGCACGCCGATGGTTTCATCGAAATGCTGCTTGGTCGCGCCCGCCTTGAGCGCGATCGCCAGGCCCTGCACGATCTCGCCAGCGTCGGGGCCGACCATGTGGCAACCCAGGACCTTGTCGGTCTCGGCGTCGACTACCAGCTTCATCAGGGTCTTTTCCTGGCAGTCGGTCAGGGTCAGTTTCATCGGCCGGAAGCGGCTTTCGAACACCTGCACCTTGTGCCCGTCTTCACGGGCCTGCTCTTCGCTGAGGCCCACGGTGCCGATATTCGGCAGGCTGAACACCGCCGTCGGGATCATCGCGTAGTCCACCGGACGATATTGCTCAGGCTTGAACAAGCGACGTGCCACGGCCATGCCTTCAGCGAGGGCCACTGGCGTCAGTTGCACGCGGCCGATCACATCACCAATCGCCAGGATCGACGGTTCGGCGGTCTGGTACAGCTCATCCACTTCGACAAAGCCGCGCTTGTCCAACTTGACGCCAGTGTTTTCCAGCCCCAGGTTATCGAGCATCGGGCGTCGGCCAGTGGCGTAGAACACGCAATCGGCTTCCAGCACGCGGCCATCTTTCAAAGTGGCCTTGAGGCTGCCATCGGCCTGTTTGTCGATACGCTCGATGTCGGCGTTGAACTGCAGGTCCAGGCCGCGCTTGGTCAACTCCTCCTTCAAGTGCGTGCGCACCGAGCCGTCAAAACCGCGCAGGAACAGGTCGCCGCGATACAGCAGCGAAGTCTGTGCGCCCAGGCCATGGAAAATCCCGGCGAACTCGACGGCGATATAGCCACCGCCGACTACCAGCACACGCTTGGGCAGCTCCTTGAGGAAAAACGCCTCATTGGAGCCAATGGCGTGCTCGCGCCCCGGGATGTCCGGGATCTGCGGCCAGCCACCGGTGGCCACCAGAATGTGCTTGGCGGTGAAACGCTCGCCGTTGATTTCTACCTGGTGCGGGTCCACCAGCCGCGCATGCCCTTCGTGCAGGGTCACGCCGCTGTTGACCAGCAGGTTGCGGTAGATGCCATTGAGACGGTTGATTTCACGATCCTTGTTGGCGATCAGGGTCGCCCAATCGAAGTTCGCTTCACCCAGGGACCAGCCAAAACCGCTGGCCTGCTCGAAGTCTTCGGCGAAATGCGCGCCGTATACCAACAGTTTCTTCGGCACGCAGCCCACATTCACGCAGGTACCGCCCAGGTAGCGGCTTTCAGCCACTGCCACTTTGGCGCCAAAACCCGCAGCGAATCGTGCAGCGCGCACACCGCCGGAACCGGCACCAATTACATAAAGGTCAAAATCGTAGGCCATTTCACTCTCCTCGGCAGGACAACAGCATACCTGCTTACATGGGACCGAAAAACGAAAAAGCCACCCGAAGGTGGCTTTCTCAGATCAGGCAGGCAACCGTGAATCAGTAAGCCTTGCCAGTCTTGTAGAAGTGCTCGTAGCAGAAGTTGGTCGCTTCGATGTAGCCTTCAGCGCCACCGCAGTCAAAACGACGACCCTTGAACTTGTAGGCAATCACGCAACCGTCTTTTGCCTGCTTCAGCAGAGCGTCGGTGATCTGGATCTCGCCACCCTTGCCCGGCTCGGTTTCTTCGATCAGCTTGAAGATGTCCGGGGTCAGGATGTAGCGGCCGATGATCGCCAGGTTCGACGGAGCATCTTCCGGCGCTGGCTTTTCAACCATGTCGCGTACGCGGATCAGGCCATCACCGATATCGTCGCCGGCAATCACGCCGTACTTGTTGGTTTCCTGAGGATCGACCTCTTGAACCGCGACGATGGTGCAACGGTACTTCTGGTACAGCTTGACCATCTGGGTCAGGACGCCGTCGCCTTCCAGGTTTACACACAGGTCATCGGCCAGTACCACGGCGAACGGTTCGTCACCGATCAGCGGACGACCGGTCAGGATCGCGTGACCCAGGCCTTTCATTTGGGTCTGGCGGGTGTAGGAGAACGAGCACTCGTCGAGCAGCTTACGGATGCCGACCAGGTATTTTTCCTTGTCGGTGCCCTTGATCTGGTTTTCCAGCTCGTAGCTGATGTCGAAGTGGTCTTCCAGGGCGCGTTTGCCACGGCCGGTCACGATCGAGATTTCGTTCAGGCCGGCATCCAGTGCTTCTTCCACGCCATACTGGATCAGTGGCTTGTTCACCACCGGCAGCATTTCTTTGGGCATGGCCTTGGTCGCTGGCAGGAAGCGAGTGCCGTAACCGGCTGCTGGGAACAAGCATTTCTTGATCATATGAGTCCTTACAAAGGGCTGTGCGTACGAAATTCGGCGCAGTCTAATCAGGCCGCAGTCACCTTACAATGGGTCCTGCTGGCGTTGCGATGTCAACATAGAGAAAAAATGTCGGCGTAAGTTCCGCCGGCATTCAATCAAGTACCTTCGCCGCTGTTAGAAATCGTCGGCTTGTGCCCGTCATTCAAAGGGCTCCAACCTTTTTAGCACGCTTTATGACGATCGGCACTGACCTGCAACAACTTGCGCCGCCCCACGCCGTTTGGCGCTATCATTACGCCCTTGAACCAGACAACGAGATTGATAGATGTCAGAACCAAAAGGCGTGAACGGCTACCTGATCACCAAGCGAGCGGACGGCTGGCACTTGATCAACTTCCATGGCGACAGCGTTGCCGGCGCATTCGCGACCGAAGCTCAAGCCTGTGCCGTGGCCGAAGTGTTTGTGGATGAAGCCGGCCACGCGTCGAGCAAGCGTCCGAAAACCAAGTAACACCGCGGTAACGCCAATCAAGCCTCGTTTGACGGGGCTTTTTTGTGTTTGTCTGTACGTTAATGGCGGTTCGCTATAATCTCGCCTGTAACGCCCCACGACAGTGTCAGCGCTCCCCTCCAACACCCTGATGACGACTCCTACATGAACAAGATCCTGGCACTGATTGCGGTACTGGCGCTTACCGGTGGCTGCACCACCACTTCCGACACGGTCCTGAAGAACGGCGAACAAGGACTGGCCATCGACTGCTCCGGCGAAGCCAACTCCTGGGCCAGCTGTTATGAAAAGGCTGATGCGTCCTGCGCGGGCACCGGCTACCGGATTGTCGGCACCGAAGGCACACCGGCCCTGAAAGAAAGCGACAAGACCCTGGGCAAGGATGTCGGCAACTACAAGACCCGCAGCGTGACGGTGGTCTGCAAATAACTACATGTGAATTTCGGCGAACTTGATGCCCAGGCCGCGAATGGTCTCGATCAAGTCGTCCAGGCGGGAGAAGGATTCGACTTCATCCTGGTCATCCACCAGGAAGTAACTGCGACCGCCACTCTTCTTGAAGAACACGATCCACTCGCCCGTATCCGCGGGATTTTGAATCACATGGGTCGCAGAAATATGCCCCCCTGCATGCTGTTCCCTGACTTGCTCACGTTTCATGACTGAGTTTCCGAAAAGACAATGCCGCTGATTCAGCGGCATTTTTTATGGGTTATCGACAGTTTAACGGATGCCTTGCCCGATCAGTACGCCATCGACCGTCTGCCCGTAAAGATTGACGCCGTCATTGGCATGGAACTTCACCCGGGTTTTCTCCACGGAGCCGTCCACGAGGCGCGGGTCCTGAGGACGCTCGTGACGGTTGACGTAGGCTGCCACGTCCCAGGCTTGCTGGTCGGTCAGGCTGCCGCCCTGGCCCAGGGGCATGTTGTGCTTGATGAAGGACGCTGCCGTATTGATTCGATGCATCCCGGCGCCCCAGTTGTAGGAGTCTTTACCCCAGAGCGGCGGCATCACGTAGTTGTCGCCCACTTTCTGGCCCTGGCCTTCGGCGCCATGGCACACCGCGCACTGGCCCTTGTAGACCTCTGCGCCCTGGGCCAGGTCGTAACCCTTGGCGGGTGCCGGCACGTCCGGGTAGCCACGGCCCGGCAGTTCGACGCCCAAGGGAGCCTTGCTCGCCAGCCAGTAGGCATATACCGACAGCGCGGTAATCTCCGGGCTGTCTGCAGCCGGTGGCGTGCCGCCATCCATGCTGAACTGGAAACAGCCCTGCAAACGCTCGGCGAAGGTGTTGACCTTGTCGTTCTTTTTTCGATACGCCGGGTACATCGGGTAGGCACCCCACAGCGGCGCCGAATTGGCCAGGCGACCCTGGTCCAGGTGGCAATTGCTGCAATTGAGGCCATTACCGACAAATTGCGGCGCCAGGCGCTTGGTGTCGACAAACAGCGCGTAGCCCTGTTTCACCAGCTTGCCGTAGGCGTTGTCCGGCAGCTCGCTTTCTTTTGGCGGCTGGAACTGCACGGTAGTTCCATCAGCGCCGGCTGGCTGCAACTGTGACTGGTCTTCCATGGCAATAGGGGCGGCATGGACGGGTACGCCGATCAGGCTTCCCAGCAGCGGAGCAAACAAGAAGCGCTTCATGGCTTGGCCTCCTGGCCGCTCAACGAGGCAAAATAGGTGGCCACGGCCTGCACTTCTTCAGCGCTGAGGGATTTGGCGATATGGCCCATCAGATCATTCGGATCGTTATGGCGCGTGCCGCTGCGCCAGGCGTTCAACTGCGCCGCGAGGTAGGCCGCAGGTTGTCCGGCCAGGGGTGGAAACCCGTCGCCGACGCCCACGCCGGCCGGGCCATGACAGCTGACACAGGCCGGAATCTGGCGCTCCCACGCACCTTGCAGGGCAATCTTTTGCGCAGCGTCAGTAGGCATCTCGCTGCGGTGCACCGGCACAGGTGCGGGCGCAGGCATTGCCGCCAGCTGCCGGGTTACAGCGCTGACTTCCTCTTCCGTCAGGGCGTTGGCCAGTGGCTGCATCACCGGGCTGTTCCGGGTGCCACTTTTAAAATCCTGCAGTTGCTTACGCAAATACCCCGCCGATAAACCGGCCAAACGCGGAAAACCCGCGGCTGCCAGCCCCAGGCCATCAGCCCCGTGGCAGGCGACGCACGGCGCAGCTCCCGGCTGCGAGCCGCCCTGCATATAAACGTTTTTCCCCTCCAGCGCGTGGGCATTGCCCAACATCAGCAACAACGCGCTACCCATCAGAACTCGTTCCAGAGACATCATCACGACTCCATTTTTATAGTTATATGCTTAGGCGAATTAGGCATAAGCCTACAAATGGTAGGGCAATGGTCCGGTCGCGACAACACTCATCCGCGAGCAAAAGGACGGTGTACTGAACATCGCGCACAAAAAAGCCCGACGCTGCGGCAGCAGGGTCGGGCTTCTTGATCGGATTCGAGGTGGGCGGCTACAGACTCAGCCGGAAATGCACGCTTCCCCCGCAGCCTTCACGTCACCTGGACGAATAGGCACATTGGACATGCTCTCGTAGAGCTTGATACTGCTCCCGCTGGAGCGCTCTTCAATTTCAAAAATGGCCGACGGGTCGGCAGAAAACTTCTGCGGTACGATAACTTGAACACCATCCTTGTGAGGCTCGATCTGCGAAGGCCTGCGGGTTTTAGACAATTTCTGGACAACGCACGCCGCGTATTCCTGTGGTTTTTTCCCGGAGATCACTGCCAGCGTTGGTGGGGTCTGCTTGATATCCGCCACCGAAGCACATCCACCCAACGCCAGGGCCAGAACCAACACACTCCACTTCATATAAAAACCTCCGATAAAGACCCTACGACAGCGAAGAAGGTATTTTTCTCCCGCCCACGTAGGATTTATCCCTGATAACTCGGTAAATAACTGTTTTAAATTGTCGAAGTCGTCGACGACGGTCCGATAATAAACGTGCTGGGGCTGATAAACTCCATCTTATCCTACGTATCGTTCTGATTTTTCAGAAAAAGCCCTTCTGGAGACACCTTATGAAATTCATCCACCAGCGTGAGCACCTCAATGAAGGAGATATTGTCGTCATTGAATGCTCGCAAACCTGCAACATCCGCCTGATGAGCGATGCCAACTTTCGCAGCTTCAAGAACGGCGGCCGCCATACTTACCACGGCGGCGCCTTCGACAAGTTCCCGGCAAAAATCACTGCGCCCAGCACCGGGTTCTGGAACATCACCCTGGACGTCGTGACCCGCCGCGCCATCAGCGTGACCAAAAAGCCGACCTTGTCCCACAAGATCCGCATTGTGCGCCGCACCAATTCGAAACTGAGCTGACAGGAATGCCCGTGACTACCACCAAATATGTGATCAAGTACAAACTCAACGGTGAGCGCCGCTTCGAGTTCGCCCAACTGCAGGCAGGCAGCGTCGAGGAGGCCAAGGAAGCCCTGGCGAAAATCCACGATGCCAGCGATGAGATTACTGACATCAATGTGAGCAAGGCGCTGTAATTCGAGCGCAAGCATCGGAGTGTTCTGACGCTGACGACTTTCTAGACTGGCAGCCCTAATGCGCTGCCACAGGAACTTGTCGATGCCTTCCACTCCACTGCATGAACGCCTGGCCAAGCTGGACTGGGCCGCCATCGAGCACGCCCTCGATGAACAGGGTAACGCACTGATTCCGGCCCTGCTGGATCAGCAGGAATGCGCTGAACTGAGCGGCCACTACCCCCGACCCGAACTGTTTCGCGCCCATGTGCTGATGGCCAGGCACGGCTTTGGCCGGGGCGAATACAAATATTTCCGCTACCCGCTGCCAGCGCCGATCTGCGCGCTGCGTGAACAGCTGTACGGGTTCCTCGCGCCCCAGGCCAATCGCTGGAACGAACAGATGAACCTGCCGATCACCTATCCGGCGCAGCATGCCGACTTCATTGCCCGCTGCCACGCTGCCGGGCAGCAACGACCTACCCCGTTATTGCTGCAATACGGCCCAGGCGACTACAACTGCCTGCATCAGGATCTGTACGGGGAACATGTGTTTCCCCTACAAGTAGCCATCCTGTTGTCGCAGCCGGGAGAGGACTTTCGTGGCGGGGAGTTGGTGCTGACGGAGCAGCGGCCAAGAATGCAATCCCGGGCCCAGGTCGTCCCTCTTAACCAGGGTGACGCGGTAATTTTCGCGGTCAATCAGCGACCCATGCCGAGTGTGAGGGGGTTTCATCGGGTGACCTTGCGCCATGGGGTCAGTGTTCTGCACAGTGGTACCCGGCATACCTTGGGAGTGATTTTTCACGATGCGCAGTAAGACCCTTCCCGGATCAACCGCCGATTTGTTCGCCGATGAGGCACTGCAACAGCCCCCGGGGCGCGAGCAAATCGGTGAACAATCCTACGTCCTCAGGGGCTATGCCCTGCCCTGGGTCGAGCGTTTGCTACCGGAACTGCGACGGGTATTGGCTCAATCGCCCTTCCGGCAAATGGTCACGCCCGGTGGTTTTACCATGTCGGCGGCGTTAAGCAGTTGCGGTGACTTGGGCTGGACGACCGACTCTACCGGTTATCGCTACTCCCCGATTGACCCGAATAACCAACAACCCTGGCCAGCCCTGCCGGCCGCATTGCGCGAACTGGCCGTGATGGCGGCAGCAGATGCAGGTTTCGACGATTTCGAGCCGGATGCCTGCCTGATCAACCGCTATGTGCCAGGCGCGAAAATGTCCCTGCACCAGGACAAGAACGAGCGTCGCTATGCCGCCCCGGTGGTCTCCGTGTCATTGGGTTTACCGGCGATCTTCCTGTTCGGCGGCCATGAGCGCAGCGACAAGACGCAAAAAGTCTCGTTGTTCCATGGCGACGTAGTGGTGTGGGGCGGCGTGGACCGCCTGCGCTTTCACGGCGTGATGCCGATCAAGCCCGGCACGCATCCGGTCATGGGGCCGCAGCGCATCAACCTGACGTTTCGCACGGCCGGATGAATTTGACCGCAAGCATCGGAGTGATGGGAATGCCCCACGGGACTAACCTGGCATTCTTCAACCAGGAGCCACCACCATGACCGCGCACCACGCCACCGAACAAGACCCCCGTTGGGCCGCGATTGTCGCCCGTGACGCCAAGGCCGACTTGACCTTCGTCTATGGCGTGAAAACCACCGGTGTGTACTGTCGCCCCAGCAGTTCCGCACGGCGCCCTCGCCCGGAGAACGTCGAGTTCTTCGACACCCCGCAACAGGCTGAAGCGGCGGGCTACCGGCCCAACAAGCGCGCGTCGGGGGACCAGACCCAGGTGGCCGCACGCCATGCGCAACTGGTGGCAGCGGCCTGCCGGCACATCGAACAGGCCGAAACCCTGCCGCCCCTTGAAGATCTGGCCGCCCTCGCCGGCTTGAGCCCGTTCCATTTTCATCGGGTGTTCAAGGCGGTGACCGGCCTGACGCCCAAGCGCTACGGCAGTGCTCATCGCTCGCGCAAGGTACGGGACGGCCTCAAGGACCAGCACTCGGTGACCGATGCGCTGTACGACGCCGGCTTCAATTCCAACAGCCGCTTTTATGAGGCTGCCGACCAATTGCTCGGCATGAAGCCCCGCGACTACAAAGCCGGCGGCACCAATACGGATATTCGCTTTGCCGTTGGCCAATGCTCATTGGGCGCCATTCTGGTGGCCCAGAGCAATCGCGGTGTGTGCGCGATCCTGCTGGGGGATGACCCGGACAAACTGGTGCGCGACCTGCAGGACCAGTTTCCCCGCGCCAATCTGCTGGGTGCCGATCACGACTTCGAACAATTGATCGCCCAGGTGGTGGGCTTCATCGAAGCGCCGGCCCTGGGCCTGGACTTGCCCCTGGACTTGCGCGGCACTGCGTTTCAGGAACGCGTGTGGCAAGCCTTGCGGGAAATCCCGGTGGGGTGCACCGCCAGCTACGCCGAGATCGCCCAGCGCATCGGCGCGCCGACCGCCTATCGCGCCGTGGCCCAGGCGTGTGGTGCCAACAGCCTGGCGGTGGCGATTCCCTGCCATCGCGTGGTGCGCGCCGACGGCAATCTGTCGGGCTACCGCTGGGGTGTCGAGCGCAAGCGGCAGTTGCTGGAGCGCGAAAGCCCGGCAGAATCCTGAGGACGTCTACATCAGTTTGCGCTTGCGAAACTCGGCCACCTTATGCCGATTGCCACACAGCGCCATGCTGCACCAGCGGCGCTTGTGGCCCTTGGTGCGGTCGTAGAACCACAGCACACACTCGGGATGTTCGCAGGTGCGGATCAGGCCGAAATCCCCTTCCACCAGTAACGTCGCGGCGGCTTCGGCAATCGGCGCCAGGAACTGCTCGGCAGTCTGCACCTTGCGCTGGCGCTCCAGCCGCAACTCGCCAGGCGCCGGCCAAGCCAGTTGCGGGTGACTGACCGCCTTGCGCAGGAACGCATTCAGCGCGGCAGGATCGCCCTGCTGGCCGGCCTTGCGCTGCTCCAGTAACACGCGGATCACTTCCCGCAATCCCCGCGCCGCGCCCAGCAGTGCTCCCTCCTCAAATACCGGTACTGCGCCCTCCTCGGCCCAGCCAAGCCGCACCAGCCAGCGCTCGACATCGGCATCGCCTTGCCAGAATTCAAAGGGCACACCGTCGACATTCGCCCGGGTATTGAGCATGTCCAGCACGGGATGATCAGCCAGGACGTAGGGTTCCAATGGGGATGGGGTGATGGCGGGCATGGCAAATCCTCTTCAAGTCCGCGCCATCGTAACCGCTGATTTCGCTTTTGAATAGTTACTAAATTCATCGATCAGTAACCCATTAAATTAATTTGACAGGTTACATTTTCAAGCGCAGCCTGCAAAACCAGTAACCCAACAAATCAATTTAACCAGTTACAAAGAGGACTACGATCATGTCGATTTCAGCCCCGGTTGTTCGCTATCAGCACGTTGATGCCGATGGTGTGCGCATTTTCTACCGTGAAGCCGGCGACCCGTCCGCGCCGGTGTTGCTGCTGCTGCATGGCTTTCCCAGTTCGTCCCATATGTACCGTGACCTGATCCCGCTGCTTGCCACCCGCTACCGGATCATCGCCCCGGACTTGCCAGGCTTCGGCTTCACCGAAGTCCCCGCCGAACGCAATTACTACTACAGCTTCGATAACCTGGCGATCACCGTTGGCCACTTCGTCGACGCCCTGAACCTCAGTCGCTATGCCCTCTATGTGTTCGACTACGGCGCACCGGTGGGCCTGCGCCTCGCCGTGGCCCACCCGGAACGGGTCAGCGCGCTGATATCGCAAAACGGCAATGCCTACCTGGAAGGTTTGGGTGACGCCTGGGCTCCGATCCGGGCCTACTGGGCCGAGCCGAGCCAGGCCAATCGCGAGGTGATCCGCAACGCGGTCATCAGCCTGGAAGGCACGCGCTATCAGTACCTGCATGGCGTGTCGCAACCGGAGCTGGTGGCGCCGGAGTCCTATATGCTCGACGTGCTCCTGATGCAGCGTCCCGGCAATGACGAGATCCAGTTGGACCTGTTCCTCGACTACCGCAACAACCTGACGCTGTACCCGGCGTTCCAGGCGTTTTTCAAGGCCACGCAAGTGCCGGCGCTGGTGATCTGGGGCCAGAACGATCCCTTCTTCATCCCGCCGGGCGCCCATGCCTACAAAGGCGACAACCCCAACGCCGTGGTGGAATTACTCGACACCGGCCACTTCGCCCTGGAAACCCACGCCGCGCACATTGCCCAACGGATTCATGCAGTACTGGGCGACGCCATCAACTGATAACCGCCCATGAAACACTGGATTCGTCCAGTGAATAATACAGACTGGCCTGGTGCTGCCTGGTCCTGCTAAAACGACGGAACAGCATTCCACCGTTGGAGAAGCGTTCCATGAGCACCTGGCCAGACACCCGAATTCTTGACCTGCTGGGCATCGAGTTACCGATCATTCAGGCGCCCATGGCCAATGCCACGAGCACGGCCATGGTGATTGCGGCCAATCAGGCCGGCGCCCTTGGTTCGATGCCGGCGGCGGCGCTCAGCATCGAGCAACTGCGCGAAGCGCTCACCACGATTCGCCAGGCCAGCTCGCGGCCGCTGAACGTAAATTTCTTCTGCCATCGGCCACCGACGCCGGATGCTCACCGCGACCTTCAGTGGAAGAACCTGCTGGAAACCTACTACCGCGAGCTGGGCGCCGATTTTGACGCGCCGACGCCCGTCTCCAACCGCGCACCGTTCAACAACGCCGCCTGTGAAGTGGTGGAAGAATTCCGCCCCGAAGTGGTGAGCTTTCACTTCGGCCTGCCGGAAAAATCCCTGCTGGACCGGGTCAAGGCCACCGGGGCGAAAGTGCTGTCGTCGGCTACCACCGTCGAAGAAGCCATCTGGCTGGAACAGCACGGCTGCGATGCAATCATCGCCATGGGCAACGAAGCCGGTGGCCATCGCGGGATGTTCCTCAGCGACGACCTGAATAGCCAGATCGGCACCATGGCGCTGGTGCCACAGGTTGTCGATGCCGTGCGCGTGCCGGTGATTGCGGCCGGCGGCATCGGGGATGCCAGGGGCATTGTCGCGGCCTTCGCCCTTGGCGCGTCAGCGGTGCAGATTGGCACCGCGTACCTGTTTACCCCCGAGGCCACCGTCTCGAAGTCACACCACCACGCCTTGCGCACTGCCCAGGCCAGTGAAACCGCGCTGACCAACCTGTTCACCGGGCGCCCGGCGCGGGGCATCATCAACCGCGTAATGCGTGAGTTGGGCGCGATCAACCCCACGGCGCCGGCGTTCCCGCTGTCCGGCGGTGCGTTGATGCCGCTCAAGGCCAAGGACGAAGCCGGCTTCAGCAACTTGTGGTCGGGCCAGGCGCTGCGCCTCGGCAAAGACATCTCCAGCTATGACCTGACGCTCGAACTGGCCGCGCAAACCCTGGAAAAACTCGGCCGACGCTGAACCTGAACTCCCGGGACAACTTTGCGCTGTACCGGCAGTGGCCAACCGCTATATATTCCCATACATAGCGGTAGTCCCCCTCTGCCTAACAAGCCGCAAACCCCAAGGAGCTTCTTGATGATGATTCGCGCCTCACGCCTGGCCCCCACGGCCCTCGCCACCCTGATCGCCGCGTTTGGCTTCTCCTCGGCGAATGCCGATGAAGTACAGGTGGCCGTGGCTGCCAACTTCACCGCACCGATCCAGGCGATTGCCGCCGACTTTGAAAAAGACACCGGCCATAAACTGGTCGCTGCCTACGGCGCTACCGGCCAGTTCTACACCCAGATCAAGAACGGCGCGCCGTTTGAAGTGTTCCTCAGCGCCGACGACACCACCCCGCAGAAGCTCGAAGCCAAAGGCGACACCGTCAAGGGCTCGCGCTTCACCTACGCGGTCGGCACCCTGGCACTATGGTCGGCCAAGGAAGGCTACGTCGATGGCAAGGGCGAAGTGCTGAAGAAAAACCAGTTCCAGCACCTGTCCATCGCCAACCCGAAAGCCGCGCCTTATGGCCTGGCCGCCACCCAGGTGCTGGCGAAGGAAGGCCTGACCGAGAAGGTCAAGGACAAGCTCGTTGAAGGCCAGAACATCACCCAGGCCTATCAGTTCGTCTCCACCGGCAACGCCGAACTGGGTTTTGTAGCGCTGTCGCAGATCTACAAGGACGGCAAAGTCACCAGCGGTTCGGCCTGGATCGTACCGTCGTCGATGCATGACCCGATCAAGCAGGACGCGGTAATCCTCAACAAGGGCAAGGACAGCGCCGCCGCCAAGGCCCTGGTTGAATACCTCAAGGGTCCGAAAGCCGCCGCGGTGATCAAGTCCTACGGTTACGAGCTGTAAATGCCGCTGTCGAGTGCCGATTTTTCCGCGATCTGGTTGACCCTGAAACTGGCGTCGCTGACCACGGTCATCCTGCTGATCATCGGCACTCCGATAGCCCTGTGGCTGTCGCGCACCCGCTCGTGGTGGCGCGGCCCCATTGGCGCGGTGGTGGCCTTGCCGTTGGTGTTGCCACCCACGGTGATCGGCTTCTACCTGCTGCTGACCATGGGCCCCAACGGCTACTTCGGCCAGTTCACCCAATGGCTGGGCCTGGGCACCCTGACCTTCAGCTTCGCCGGGCTGGTGATTGGCTCGGTGATCTATTCGATGCCGTTCGTGGTGCAGCCGTTGCAAAACGCCTTCTCCGCTATTGGCACTCGCCCGCTGGAAGTGGCCGCGACCTTGCGGGCCAATCCCTGGGACACCTTTTTCACGGTGATCCTGCCCCTGGCGCGCCCGGGGTTTATCACCGCGTCGATTCTCGGTTTTGCCCACACCGTCGGCGAGTTCGGCGTGGTACTGATGATCGGCGGCAATATTCCCAACAAGACCCGGGTGGTCTCGGTGCAGATCTACGACCACGTCGAAGCCATGGAATATGCCCAGGCCCACTGGCTGGCCGGGTCCATGGTGGTGTTTTCTTTCCTGGTGTTGCTGGCGCTCTACTCCAGCCGTAAAACCAAGGCGGGCTGGAGCTGATGTCGATGATCGAGGTACGCCTGCAACTGAAGTATTCCGGGTTTGCCCTGGACGTCGACCTGCACCTGCCCGGTCGCGGGGTGACGGCGCTGTACGGCCATTCCGGCTCCGGCAAGACCACCTGCCTGCGTTGCATCGCCGGGCTGGAGCGGGCTGAAGAGGGTTTCGTGCAGATCAACGACGAGGTCTGGCAAGACAGCCGCAAAGGACTGTTCGTGCCACCCCACAAACGCGCCCTGGGCTACGTGTTTCAAGAAGCCAGCCTGTTCCCGCATTTGTCGGTACTGGCCAACCTGGAGTTCGGCTTCAAGCGCATCCCGCGCCAGCAACGCCGGGTGGAGATGAGCCACGCCACCGAACTATTGGGCATCGGCCACCTGCTGGACCGCCATCCGCAGCACCTTTCCGGCGGTGAGCGCCAGCGCATCGGCATCGCCCGCGCCCTGCTCACCAGCCCGAGCCTGTTGCTGATGGATGAACCGTTGGCCGCGCTGGACAGCAAACGCAAAAGCGAAATCCTGCCGTATCTCGAACGCCTGCATGACGAACTGGAGATTCCGGTGCTGTACGTCAGCCATGCCCAGGACGAAGTGGCGCGCCTGGCCGATCACATCGTGTTGCTCAGCGACGGCAAGGCCCTGGCCAGCGGTCCCATCGGCGAAACCCTGGCCCGGCTGGACCTGCCCATGGCCCTGGGCGACGACGCCGGCGTGGTGATCAACGGCACCGTCAGCGCCTACGACGCGCACTACCAGTTGCTCACCTTGCAATTGCCCGCGAGCCAATTGCAGATGCGCGTGGCCCATGCACCATTGGCGCTGGGCAAACCGTTGCGTTTCAAGATCCAGGCGCGGGACGTCAGCTTGAGCCTGCAGGCCGAGGAACACAGCAGCATCCTCAATCGCCTGCCGGTGACGGTGACCGAGGAAATCCCGGCGGACAACGCAGCCCACGTGCTGGTAAGCCTGGACGCCGCCGGCACGCCGCTGCTGGCGCGCATCACCCGTTACTCGCGGGACCAGTTGCAGCTGCATCCCGGCCAGCCGCTGTGGGCGCAAATCAAGGCGGTGGCGGTACTGGCCTGACTGCCCGACAGCTGCTACGGGGGAGCAAACTTGTTGGCACGACCGCAAAACCCTGCGGTCAATCAGAAATACCTGCCAAGGAATTTGCGCCATGCCCGATCCTGCGTTGCTTGCCGACCTGCCCCGCGACCTGCATTACGTCGACGATACCCAACCCGGCCTGTCCCGGAAAAAGCTGCGGGGCAAATTCCAGTACTTCAAGGCCGACGGCACACGCATAACCGATGCCGACGAAATCAAGCGCATCAACGCCCTCGCAGTGCCGCCGGCGTATACCGATGTGTGGATCTGCGCCGACCCGCGCGGCCATCTGCAGGCCACCGGGCGGGATGCCCGGGGGCGCAAGCAGTACCGCTACCACCCGCGCTGGCGCGAGGTGCGCGACACCGACAAGTATTCCCGGCTGCAACAGTTCGGCAGCGCGCTGCCTAAGTTGCGCAAACAGTTGGAAGCACAGATCGAGGCGCCCGGGTTCAATCGGGAAAAGGTCCTGGCCACGGTGGTGCTGCTGCTCGACGCCACCCTGATCCGCGTCGGCAATACCCAATATGCCCGCGACAACCGCTCCTACGGCCTGACCACCCTGCGCACCCGCCATGTGGATATCAAGGGCAGTGAGATCCTGTTCCAGTTTCGCGGCAAGAGCGGCATCGAGCACCAGATCAGCGTCAAGGACCGGCGCCTGGCCACGGTGATCAAGCGTTGCCTGGAGTTGCCGGGGCAGAACCTGTTCCAGTACCTGGACGAGAACGGCGAGCGCCATACCGTCAGCTCAACCGATGTGAATGCCTACCTGCACACCCTAACCGGCGCGGATTTTACCGCCAAGGACTACCGCACTTGGGCCGGCAGCGCCCTGGCGCTGGCAGTGCTGCGCGAGCTTGAGTGGCAGCCGGAATCCGACGCCAAGAAACATGTGGTGGAGATGGTCAAGAACGTTGCCAAGCAACTGGGCAACACGCCGGCGGTGTGCCGCAAGTGCTACATCCACCCGGCGGTGCTGGAGCATTTCAGCCTGGGCGAACTGGCGAAACTGCCCAAGCCCCGAGTGCGCAAAGGCTTGAAGGCCGAGGAAGTCGGGCTGGCGATGTTTCTGGAGCAACTGGCCGAACGCCTGTAAGTGCGCCAAGTCATTGCAGCGGAGCACGAAGCGCCCTACGGTAGTGGCCGGATAATCTCACCGAGGAACCCGGCCCCATGCTGCCTTCATCCCTGAAGCCCTACACCAACGCCGCCTTGCTGCATCGCCACAAATGGCGCGGGCGTGTCGGGTTGCTGCTGGTGGCCAGCCTTTCCGTGCTGGCGGGCATGACCGATGCGATTGGTTTCATGGCCAGCGGGGATTTTGTGTCGTTCATGAGCGGCAACACCACGCGCCTTGCCGTGGCGATCAGCGAAGGCGACCTGGGCCTAACCGGGCGCCTGACGCTGCTGGTGGCGACGTTTATCGCCGGGAATGCGCTGGGCGTGATGGTCAGCCGCGTCAGCCGGCGCCACGCCCTGCCCTTGTTGCTGTGCATCGCCACCCTGCTGTGCGGGGCTGCGGCCTGGCCGTTCGCCGATCAATTGCCGGCGTTGCTGGCAGCGATCATCGCCATGGGCATGCTGAATGCCGCCGTCGAAGAAGTGAACGGATTGCCCGTGGGGCTTACCTATGTCACCGGGGCGCTGTCACGCTTTGGTCGCGGACTGGGCCGCTGGATGCTCGGTGAACGACGCAACGGCTGGCGCGTGCAACTGATCCCGTGGGCCGGGATGTTTGTGGGTGCGGTGATCGGTGCGTTGCTGGAGCACCACATGGGGATTCGTGCGCTGCTGGTCAGCGGGGTGCTGTCGGCGCTGTTGGGGCTGGTGTCGCTGAAGATTCCGCGGCGCTGGCACCTGGGGTACATGCCCCGCTAGAAAACAGTTGCCCTCCCGACGCTCCGGCCTCGACATCCCTGTACCGGTAAAGAGCCGTCACGCCGGGTGAGCAGGAAAATACTAAAACAATGCCTGCGGGACTGTCCGCAGGGCATTTCTGAACTTTTCTAACGGAATGGATTACAGGCAGGTCGCCAGTGCCGCCAGGCGGCGCTTGGCCGGATAGTCATCCTGGGCCGCGTAATAGTTGACGGAGGCGCCGGCGCCGGCACTGCGCACGTCGACAAAATAGTCACCTGCCGTGGTGTAGATGGTGAAGCCACCAGCCTGTGCAGGCTCCATGAAACCACCGGCATCCACCCCGAACACCGCTTCATCCTGCCAGCCGAACTGGATGCACTGGGCAACCACCAGCGGAGCCTTGTCCGAGGCCAGGGTTTTGTAGGGCGCGCCGGTACGCGCCTCTTTCATCTTCGAGCCCGCGCAACCGGCCAGCGATGCCAGGACCAAAGCGCCAATTACCACCATCCGCATACCGAAGCTTCCTTGGAAAAAACGCGACTGTACCATTAGCAGGCGACACCGAAGGATTATTGCGTCACCCTGCCGCCTACTTACGAACCCGCTTTTACCCGGAAACCCCATGACACCCAATGCCGAGCGCTACAACCCCTCCACCGACTACGCCGACAAGCTGATCAGCCGCATCGGCCAGACGCCTTCGTGGATCGCCAAACGCATCGGCGTGACCGACAAGCGCATCCGCTACATCCTTGACGGCGAGCGCACCGTGAAGGGCGAAAGCACCCCGATCCAGATGACCTACACCGAGCAGTTTGCCCTGGAATGCCTGGCGGCCGAGGCGAAAGCCAACAAGAAAGCCGCCGCCCCGGTTATCGAATAGCTGACAGATTCATGAACTTTGTTTCACTGTGAAGGAAGACCTCGCCGCCTATAGTCGGCAGGCTCATTTTTAAGAAGTCTCCCTTCCAGCCTGCCCTCCCGCAGGCTTTTTTTTGCCTTGGTTTTGCTCCCCCCGTAGCAGGAATTTGCTGGTCAGAGCAGCCAGCGGAACAGATAGAACAGCGCCATGCTCAGCAACACGGTGATCAGCACGCTACGGGTCCAGAACATCAACGCCACGGCGCTGATTCCGGCCAGCAGGTAGGGGTTGCCCACACTCAGGTTGAGCTTGTGATCAGCCAGGAAAATGATCGGGCCGCAGATGGCGGTGAGCATCCCCGGTACGGCAAACCCGAGAAACTCCCGCGCCCCGCGATTGAGGCGCACCGGCAGGCGCGGCTCGAGAAACAGGTAGCGGTTGAGAAACACGATCAAACCCATGCCAAAAATCATCACGAAGATCATTGTTGCCCTACTCCCAGCCGCTTGCAGGCATACCCTGCGCTCATCCCCAACACACCGGACACCACCACCGCCGATTCCCAGTGCAGGTAGCTCAGCCAAACCGAGCACAGCAACGACACGGCTACGCAGACGATGGTCGGCACGTCGCGCACTACCGGGGTGATCAGGGCGATAAAGGTCGCTGCGATCGAGAATTCCAGCCCCAGTTGATCCAGCCCGGGAATGCTTTTGCCGAGCACGATGCCGGCGAAGGTAAAGACGTTCCAGATGATATAGAACGTCAGGCCGACGCCCAGGGCGTACCAGCGATTGAAGGTCTGGCGGTCGTACTGGCTGACCAGGGCGAAGAATTCGTCGGTCAGCAAAAAGCCCAGGCTCATGCGCCACCGTGGTTTGAGCGGCGACAGCGTGGGACGCATGTGCATGCCGTAGAGCAAATGCTGGGAGGTCAGCAGCAAGGTGGTCAGCAGGATCGAAATCAGGCTGGCGCCGCTCTTGACCATGCCGATGGCCACCAATTGTGCGGCACCGGCAAACACGATGGTCGACAGCCCCTGGGCTTCCAGTGGCGTGAATTGGGCATCAATTGCAGTCGAACCGGCCAGCAATCCCCACGGCGCACACGCCAGGGACAATGGAATGATCGCAATCGCGCCACGGGAAAAGGCGTTCAGAGGCAGAGCGTTAGGCATACACAACAAGCTCATCGACAGTCAGTCGACAAGCATGCCAGCGGTATCAGGGATTGTCTTGAACGATCGTGCTCAAGCCAGTTTGACCGACACCCGCTCCACCGCGTCCCGGGCTTCGCGCAGTTCGTGGGCGTCCTGGTTGAGCCGGTGGATGGTATTGAGCAGGCGCTGGCGCAGCACTTCATCGCTGAGCTTTTCGACGGCGCGCATCAGGTCAAAGGCCGCGGTTTCGTTATTGTCCGCGACGGAATCCAGGGTCTTGCGCAGGTTGCGAGTGGCACGGGTCACACGTTTTCTTCCTTCATCACCAATGGGCAGGCACTTTAGGACATTTGTGTTTCAGTTTAATTTCAACCACTTGTCATCGATTGTCGGGCACTTGACGCAGGTCAATCGAAACAAGGTTTGACCAATACATATGGAAATGCGTATATTCGTATTTCCATATGTATCAAGGCACTGACCATGTCAGATCTTTTCTCCCCGCCCAACGTCTTCAAATGCCTGGCCGACGCCACCCGCGCCAGGCTGACGTTGTTGATCCTGCGTGAAGGCGAACTTTGCGTGTGCGAATTGATCCATGCTCTGGACGACAGCCAGCCGAAAATCTCCCGCCACCTGGCGCAACTGCGCAGTTGCGGGTTGCTGCTGGACCGTCGCCAGGGCCAGTGGATTTATTACCGCCTCAACCCGGCCTTGCCGGAGTGGGTGACGGCAGTGCTCGACACCACCCTGCAAGCCAACCAAGCCTGGTTAAAAACAGACGCCCAGCGTCTGGAAACCATGGGTGACCGACCACAACGGGCCAGCGCCTGCTGCTGATCCTGCGGAGAGCTTTTCATGCTTGTAGCCGTTGCTATCTTTCTGTTCACCATCATTTTGGTCATCTGGCAGCCCAAGGGCCTGGGCGTGGGCTGGAGCGCCACGATGGGTGCGATCCTGGCCCTGGCCTGTGGGGTTATCAGCCTGGCCGACATCCCGGTGGTGTGGCACATCATCTGGAACGCCACCGGGACCTTTGTCGCGCTGATCGTCATCAGCCTGCTGCTGGATGAGGCGGGCTTCTTTGCCTGGGCTGCCTTGCATGTGGCGCGCTGGGGCCGTGGGCGCGGTCGGCGACTGTTCGCGTACATGGTGCTGCTGGGCGCGCTGGTATCGGCCTTGTTCGCCAACGACGGCGCGGCGCTGATCCTCACGCCCATCGTGATGTCGATGCTGTTGGCGTTGCGCTTTTCTCCGGCGGCCACCCTGGCGTTCGTCATGGGCGCCGGGTTTATCGCCGACACCGCGAGCCTGCCGCTGGTAGTCTCCAACCTGGTGAACATCGTCTCGGCCGACTACTTCAAGATCGGCTTCAACGAATACGCTGCAGTGATGGTGCCGGTAAACCTGGTAAGCGTCGCCGCGACCCTCGCCGTATTGCTGTGGTTTTTCCGCCGGGACATTCCGCAAACCTACGACCCGGCCGACCTCGACGACCCTGCCAGCGCGATCCACGACCGCGCCACCTTCCGCGCCGGCTGGTGGGTGCTGGGCATCCTGCTGGTGGGCTGCTTTGCCCTGGAACCGCTGGGCATTCCCATCAGCGCAATTTCTGCTGCCTGCGCCATATTGTTGCTGGTGATCGCCGCCAAGGGCCACAAAATCTCCACCCGCAAGGTGCTGAAGGAGGCGCCCTGGCAGATCGTGATTTTCTCCCTGGGCATGTACCTGGTGGTCTACGGCCTGCGTAATGCCGGGCTGACCGACTACCTCGCGACCTGGCTCGACACCTTCGCAAGCTATGGCGTATGGGGCGCGGCCTTGGGCACCGGTGTACTCACCGCGCTGCTGTCTTCGGCGATGAACAACCTGCCAACCGTGCTGATCGGGGCGCTCTCCATCGAGGCCAGCCACGCCGTGGGCGTGGTCAAGGACGCGATGATCTACGCCAACGTGATCGGCAGCGACCTCGGCCCCAAAATCACCCCTATCGGCAGCCTGGCGACCTTGCTCTGGCTGCACATCCTGGCACGCAAAGGCATCACCATCACCTGGGGTTACTACTTCAAGGTCGGGATCGTGCTGACCCTGCCGGTACTGTTGATCACCCTCGCCGCCCTGGCCTTGCGCCTGAGTTTCTGACGGAGTTCGCTTGATGAAAGTCCTGTTCATGTGCACCGCCAACAGCTGCCGCAGCATTCTCTCGGAAGCCTTGTTCAACCATCTGGCGCCGGACGGTTTCCAGGCCATCAGCTCCGGGAGCTTCCCCAAGGGCCAGGTGCTGCCACGCAGCCTGACCACGCTGAAAGCCGCCGGCATCAGCACCGAAGGCTTGTACAGCAAGGGCAACGACGCCTTTGAAGGCAGCCCGCCGGACATCGTGGTCACCGTGTGCGACAAGGCTGCTGGAGAAGCTTGCCCGGTGTATTTCGGCCCGGCGCTCAAGGCGCATTGGGGATTGGAGGATCCGTCTGATGTTCAAGGCGATGAAGCCCAAGTCGACGCCGCGTTCCGCGCCACCCTGGAAATCATTGAACGACGCTGCCGGGCTTTTTTCGAGATTCCGTTCGCCAGCCTCAACCCCATCGAAATCAAGGCCGAGCTTGATCGCATCGCCACGCTGTAACCGGAGAGCCGGGCCAATAGTCGATCTGAAGCCCTTTTCCGGCGTATGCTCGCGGGCAACGGTCACAGCGAGCCCCCTCAATGAGTTCCATGCAGCACGCCTGGCTGGGCAACTACGAAGTCAGCAGCACCGCCTGCACCGGCCTGACATTTGCCCGCCACAGCCATGATGAATGCGTGATCGGCGTCAACCTGCTCGGCGAGGAACAGGTGTGGCTGGATCGTCGCACCTTCGAGGCCGGCCCCGGCAGCATCACCCTGTACAACCCGGGGCAGATTCAAGGCGGCGGCGCGGCCGAAGGGCAGCCGTGGCGGTTTGTCAGCTTGTATGCGACTGCCGAGCAATTGGCAGCTGACCTGGGCCTGGCGCACCTGGAGTTTGACCGTTCGCTGTGCTTCCAGCCGGCGTTGGCGATGAAACTCGCCGGGGCGATTGAAGGTGCGTTGGGTGTCGATCCGCTGGCCCGGGAGCTGAGTGAGGAAGCCCTGGTGGTGCTGCTCGGCGAAGTCGTCGGTTGCAGCGGCGTCCGCTTGCCTGGCAGCACTGCGGTGGGACGCGGGTTGGTGATCAAGGCCCAGGAATTGCTGGCTGGAAACCTGCACCAGGCGGTGGCACTCGAGACCCTTGGTGACGAGTTGGGCCTGTCGAAATTCCATCTGCTGCGGGCTTTTCAGAAAGAAACCGGGCTGAGTCCACGCCAGTGGGCGATGCAACTGCGTACCCGGCGCGCCAAGGGGCTGTTGCGCTCAGGCGTTGCGGCGTCGCAGGTTGCCCATGCCTTGGGGTTTGCTGACCAGAGCCATCTGAATCGGCATTTCCGGGCGGCCTACGGGATCACACCGGGGCGCTATCAACGCGTGCTCAAGGGCTGAAAAGCGCAATCTGGTTCAAGACGACTTACACACCCTTCCCTAAAATGCCGGCCATCACTTGAAGGAAGGCAGGCATGTTGACGATCTTTTTTTCGGCGCTGGTGTTTGGGTTTGTGTTTTGCCTGTCGCCGGGGGCGGTGCTGGCGGAGACGCTGCGCCGTGGGCTGTTGCAGGGGTTTGCCCCTGCGTTGTTGGTGCAGATCGGTTCGCTGGTGGGCGATGCAGTGTGGGCGGTGATCGGGCTTACGGGCATGGCGTTGTTGATCCAGCATGAGTCGGTGCGGGTGCCGCTGACGGCCGTTTGTGGGCTGTATCTGGCCTGGCTCGGGATTCGCAGCCTGATGGATGCCTGGCGCTTGCCAGAGGCCGGGCGTGCGCCGGCCAGGTCCGGGCAGAATGCGCTGGTGGTGGGGGCGGCGATTTCCCTGGCCAATCCGAAGAACATTGTCTATTGGGGTGCGCTGGGGAGTGCGTTGTCGGGGATAGTCGGGGCGGCGCCTAGCCATGGGCAGACGTTGATGTTTTTTGCGGGGTTTATGCTGGCGTCGGTGTTGTCGTGTTTTTTGATTGCGGGGTTGGTCAATTTGCTGCGGCGGAATGCTTCGCCCATGTGGCAGAGGGTTAGCTATGGGGCTTGTGGGGTGGTGCTGCTGTATTTGGCGATTTTGGCGTTGCGGGGGATTTGAGGGGGCATATCCGTTATTTGGGTAACGGCGGCCTATGGTTCCGCTCTTACAGCGGCTCACTTTGGAAAAGCCGGAATGCCGGCCCAGCCCAAAGTAGGCAAAGGGCTCCGCAATACCTGCGTTCGGCCTCGGGCTTATTGGGGCAGTCAGATCAAGATCAAAAGCAAGAGCACGGCGGCCTGAAAGCCGACCTGAGTGTTAAAAGCAAAAGCAA